>JAGDAW010000177.1 GCA_017959345.1 Lachnospiraceae bacterium
AAAGGCCAGTGACCACAGCACCACCGTCAAGATTTACGAAGGCGCGGCCACGACTTCTGGCGGCTCGAAGGGAAAGAGCAACTGCCAGGGCGACGACACCGTGGCGATCGTCCGCTGGCTGCAGGCATACGCGGCGGACCCGAACGGCTTCAAATGGCCTTCTTCGGACGGCTGGCAGGCGGACTTCGACAAAGACAACAACGGCGTGCTCGCGGTCATCGGCGGCGCGTGGAAGTACAACGAAGCGAAAGCGTCCGTCGGGGAAACGAACCTTGGCATCACGCTGATCCCGACCCTCTCCCTGACGGTGGATGCGGTCGAGGGGTTAAGCGGCGTCGCCGCGGGGGATGTATACCGGGGCGGTACGTTCGCGGACTGCAAGTGCTTCATGATCAACGCATATTCGGACACGGCCAAGTACGCGAAGGAGCAGGAGCTGATCCGGTACCTTTCCAGCAAGGACGTCCAGAACGCGTCTTTCCTGGACTGCCTGAACGTGCCCGCGTATTCGGGCGCGGCGGATTATATCCGTCAGTGCTACCAGGACGGGAAGATCACCGAGAGCCAGTTCAACCTCGCCTCCAGCCAGGTCGAGATGTCCGACTGGGGCATCCCGCAACCGTTCCTCACCGGTACGCTGAACACCTATTATTATTCCAAGAACGCGCCGCAGGTCTTCCGCGCCATCATTGACCAGTCCGAATACCCGACGACCGGCGACCGGATCCTGACGGAGACGAAATCCCTGGAGGGCATCCGGAAGGGGCTTTACCTGATCGAGTACCTGTGGATGCACGGCGTTGCGCCGAAGGAGTTCCCGCAGACGCTGCCGTCGGAAGCATAAACAAAGGAGACGGGAATCATCCTGCAATCATCTTTACGGAGGGACAATATGGCTTCCACTAAAGTAAAGGTCCCGAAGAAATCAGACGGGCTGAATGTCTTCGAGAAGCTCGGGAACCGGTTTTCGTATTTTGTCAAGCGGTTCACGGACGGCTCCTTCGGGACAAAGCTCTCGCACCTGATCTTCGGCGCCGGCAGTTTCTATCATAAGCAATATGTGAAGGGTGCGCTGTTCCTGCTCCTGCAGCTCGCCATCCTGGCCGTCATGATCTTCTGCCCGTCGGTCAACGGCACGCCCTACGGCTGGAAAGCGCTGGTGAACCTGCCGCTGATGAACACGACGGAAGGCGGTTTCGACCCGGCGACGATGACGACGCTGCTCCCGTCGGACTGCCGGCTGATCGTGCTGTTCGGCTTCGTGACCATCGCGCTGATCCTGATCTATATCCTGGTCTGGAACCTGAACGTCGAATCTTCCTACAAGGCGGACAACGACCGGAAGGTCGGGAAGAACCCCACCACGTTCCGGGAAGACCTGCAGGCGCTCCTGGACGCGAAGTTCCATGTGACGATGCTGACGCCCACCTGCATCGCCGCGGCGGTCTTCACCATCCTGCCGACCGTCTTCATGATCTCGCTTGCGTTTACGACGTATAACCTGTATGACATGAACGCCCTTGAGACGAAACTGTTCCACTGGAACGGGATCGAGAACTTCATGGCGGTGTTCACGGGGGAAGGGGCGCTCGGTGCAGAGATCAACAACCGGTTCCTGCCGGTCCTCGGATGGACGCTCATCTGGGCGGTCTTCGCGACGCTGACCTGCTATTTCGGCGGCATCATCCTGGCGCTCCTGATCAATAAGAAGGGGCTGAAGGGGCAGAAGGTCTTCCGGACGATCTTCATTCTGACGATCGCGATCCCGCAGTTCATTTCCCTGCTGGCCGTCCGCAACCTGCTCGCGCAGTACGGGCCGGTCAACCAGCTCCTGAAAAACATGGGGCTGATTACGGAATCCATCGGGTTCCTGGGACTGAACCGGGGAGACAGCGAAATCCTGGCGAAGGTCATGGTCATCGTGATCAATATGTGGGTCGGCATCCCGTATACCATGCTGATGACCTCGGGCATCCTGATGAACATCCCGTCGGACCTCTATGAGGCGGCCCGCGTGGACGGCGCGTCCACGACGAAGATGTTCTTCAAGATCACATTGCCCTACGTGGTTTTCGTTACCACCCCGTACCTGATTTCCAGTTTCGTGGGGAACATCAACTCCTTCAACACGATTTACCTGCTGACAGGAGGCAACCCCGAATACCTGAACTTTAAGGCCGGCGGTACGGACCTCCTGGTCACATGGCTGTACAAACTGACCATTGACGAAGGCATGTATAATACGGGCGCCGTCATCGGTATCTTCACCTTCCTGATCACCGCCGTCATCACGCTGGTCACCTACCGCAGAAGCCGGGCGTACAATGAGGAGGACACGTTCCAATGAGTACCCTGAATACGAAAAAAGTCGCAAGCCAGTCCAGAAACCGCAGGATCAGCCTGGCCGTGACCTACGCGGTCCTGGTGGTCCTTGCCGTCATCTGGCTGATCCCGATCGTATGGATCATCCTTTCCGCGTTCCGCTGCGAATACCAGCCGGACGGGACGTTCATCGGCAAGGTCACCAGCAACTTTTTCCCGAAGAGCTACGGCCTGAAGAATTTCCGGGACCTGTTCACGGCTTCCTACTCCAATGTGCCGCATGCGTTCCTGAGATGGATGCTGAACACGCTGATCATCGCGGCGGTCGACTGCATCATCTCGACGTTCCTGGTGCTTTCG
This sequence comes from Lachnospiraceae bacterium, assembly GCA_017959345.1. GTDB lineage: Bacteria > Bacillota > Clostridia > Lachnospirales > Lachnospiraceae > UBA1267. Next base: position 2,683 of record JAGDAW010000177.1, read on the forward strand.
GTGGCATACTGCATGTCGAAGCTGAAATTCAGGATGCGGAAGCCGTTCATGAACATCTCGATGATCATCGGGCTGTTCCCGGGCTTTATGAGCATGATCGCCATCTATTTCCTGCTGAAGTCCATCGGCCTGGCCGGGAACACGGAGCATCCGGCGTATTCGGTCATCGGCCTGATCCTCGCATACAGCGCGGGGGCGGGCATGGGGTTCCAGGTCGCGAAAGGCTTCTTCGACGTCATCCCGAACGCGCTGGTGGAGTCGGCGAAGCTGGACGGGTGCACGAACTTCCAGATCTTCCACAGGATTATTATCCCGCTCGCGAAGCCCATCATCATCTACCAGGCGCTGATGAGCTTTACGGGGCCGTGGATGGACTTCATTTTCGCGAAGGTCATCATCGGCGCGGATAACCCCGGGTACTGGACGGTCTCCGTCGGCCTGTACTCGATGCTGTTCGGTTCCTTCTCGGATGCGAACCTGTTCACGCAGTTCGCGGCGGGCTGCGTCATCGTGGCCATCCCCATCGTGACGCTGTTCATGTTCCTGCAGCGGTATTACGTGGAAGGCGTGACCGCGGGCGCCGTGAAGGGATAAAAAAGCGCCTGTTGCCGCGATTTAAGGCGTTTTTTCAAAAAAACGCTGGATTTTTATCCGGAATTCGTATAGAATAGATTCGTTGTCCCCGTGACAGGGGCCGGAACGACTGAAAGGAAGAAGGTGCATGCGAAAAAGCTATCTGCTGAAATACGCCAGTTTTATCCTGATGCTGACCGCCGTTGTCCGCCTGTTTTTCGGTTTGATGATGATGAATTTCTTCACCACCGCGTCCAATATGCGTGCGGTTGACCCGGATACCATGCTGCTGGCGACGGTGGCCATCATCCTGATCATTGCCAGCTTCCTGGCGGACCTGGCCAGCGGTTTTATCGGCGCGCTGCACTGGAATGAACCGCTTAAGGCGGGGACCTGTACCGTGATGGGGGCGGTCTGCCTCGGCCTCGGCATTGCGGGGAACCTGGTACAGGGCGCGACCGGTTACGGCATCAGCGAGGTGGCCTGGACGACAGGCGCAATCATCCCCGGCATCTTCCTTGCCGCGGCGCTGTTTTTCCTGATCCGGAGATCCGTATACACCGGGCCGGAAGGGGAATAATCCATTATTCTTAACGTGAAGAGACCGCCCGGAGAACTATGCGGTTTTCCGGGCGGCTTCTATTAAAAAAAATCTTGACAAGGCGGTTTTGGGACGTTATAATCTGCTTATTATCTGCATTTGTATGAGCCTTTTAACAGATTCCGGGGCCGGTTTTGTGCAATCTGCCTTTTGTCAAAGCTTTTTCGGGCCATGACCCTCCGGTTTCCGTATGGGATCCGGAACGTATCCGGCCGGTCCGCGGAGGCTCTCCGCGCCCGGTTTTCCCGGGGCATGCAGGGCGGTCCGCGGAGGTGATCGGGTGTCTATCAACAGATATGTGAAGGACTATCGGCTCATAGAAGAGTTCGACGCGAAAGGGCACCTGCGGACCACCTACAAGTATATCGGGAAAGACTGGTATTATGTTTTCCCGAAGGAACAGGTCGTTCCCGCGAAGATCCGCTGTACGGCGGCCTGTGCCGTTTCCTGGATCCTGTTCGTAACCGCGCTGGTCCCGGTGTCGTCTTCCATGCATACGCTGTACATTGCCCTTCCGTTTGCATTTACGGCCCTGGCCGCCGGGCTCCTGACACAGGTCGTGGTGACGGTCTTCCGCACGAAGGAACCCATGGAACACCGGCACGCGGACCGGCTGAATGTCCGGATCCCGCTGTCCGCGGTGCTGCTTATGGCGTTTGCCGGGATTTCCCTCCTGGGCGTCCTGGTGAACCTGATCCGGGGGATTGAGCTGACCGCGGGAGACGCGGTATTTATCCCATGTGCCGCAGCGCTCGTACTGTGCGGCTGTTTTGTGTTTTTCCAGAGGAAACCGCTTTCCATGGAAGAACGCTGATTACGGTTATTACACGCCGCAGGCGTTTAATAATAAACAAAAAGATTTTCGAGGAGGAAATGAACATGAGCAAGACCAGTAAGCTTCTTGCGCTCGCATTGGCGCTGGTGATGGTTCTGTCCCTGGCAGCCTGCCAGCCGGCGAAACCGACGACTGCGCCCACGACGGCTACTGAAGGGACGAAGGCTTCCCAGGAGACGGATAAGCCTACGGAGAAGCCCACCGACGCAGCGCCTACGGAAAAGCCCACCGACGCAGCGCCTACGGATCCCGTGACCCCCACAGAACCGGAGAACCCGCCTGTAACCGACAAGGGCACGATCGCCGTCTATACGACATCGACGTTCGGCCAGAAGTTCAGCCCGTTCTTCTACACCACCGCTTATGACGGAGAGGTCGTAAGCATGGTGACCGGCAGCCTTCTTACCAGCGACCGCGGCGGCGCCGTGATCATGAACGGTATCAAGGGTGAGACCGTGGATTACAACGGCACGGATTACACCTATTACGGCATGGGCGACTGCGAAGTCATCCAGAACGAAGACGGCACCGTGGATTACAAGCTGACCATGCGTGACGACATCGTCTTCTCGGACGGCGTCCCGGCCACCATCGATGACGTAATCTTCGGCATCTACGTTTACAGCGATCCCGTGTATGACGGATCCAACACCCTGTACGCGCTGCCCATCAAGGGTATGGAAGAGTACCGGAAGGGTATGGAATCCCGCGGCGCGGCCATCCTGCACGCAGGCGAAGAGAACACGGATTTCACCAACTGGACGAAAGAGCAGCAGGACGCGTTCTGGACCCGCTATAAGGCGACCAATGTCGACCTGGCCCGTCTGATCACGGAATACGTGAATGCGAAATATCAGAGTTATGCAGAGTCCAGGCTCGGGTATACGTATGACGTCGTCAAGGAGAAGGAAGGCCTCCAGGTCGCGCTCGGCATGGCCATGTGGGGCTTCGGTGCCAGAGTGAAGGATGAAGATGATAATCCGACCTCCGTCTTCCAGGATGCGCTGAAGATGAAGCAGTACGACCTTGCCAAGGAAGAGTATCCCACCATCGATGATTACGCTGCGGTCCTGCTTGCAGCCTACGAGGGGGATTACATCGAGATGTTCGATACGGAAAAGACGGACAAAGAGAGCGCGCTCGGCATTACCGTCGCGGATCTCGGCCCCGATTATGAGCTGGGCGTGAGAACCGGAAGCGGAGCAGATTATATTTCCGGTATCGAGAAGACCGGTCCCTACACGATGACTGTACATCTTGACAGCTTTGACGCCATTGCCATCTATGACATGGCGTTCACGGTTGCGCCGCTTCATTATTACGGCGATACCAGCCTTTATGACTATGATGCCCACAAGTTCGGTTTCACCAAGGGTGACCTGAGCATCGTGAAGGCGAAGACCACCCAGCCGCTCGGCTGCGGCCCGTACGTCTTCGAAGGCTACCAGAACGGCGTCGTGACCTTCACGGCGAATGAGAAGTACTTCCTCGGCGCGCCGAAGATCGAAACTTTCCTGTTCCAGGAAGGCGTCGATTCCGATTACGTGCCCGGCATCATCAAGGGCCAGTACGATATCGCGCAGCCGTCCATCAACGAAGAGACGGTGAAGGCCATCAAGGATGCGAACTCGAACGATGAACTGGTCGGCGATACCATCACGACCTACCTGGTTGACTACAGAGGCTATGGCTATATCGGCATTAACGCGGACCTTGTGAACGTCGGCGGCGAACCCGGTTCGGATGCCTCCAAGGCGCTCCGTAAGGGCTTCATGACCCTGATGGCCATTTACCGTGACAGCGTGATTGCCTCCTACTACGGAGACCGGGCAGCTGTTATCCAGTACCCCATTTCCAACACGTCCTGGGCGGCGCCGAAGCCGGCTGATGAAGGCTTTAAGAATGCCTACTCCACGGATGTCGAAGGAAAGCCCATTTATGATTCTTCCATGAATGACGAACAGCGGTTCGAAGCTGCGAAGAAAGCCGCCATCGGCTACTTCAAGGCCGCCGGCTTCAAGTATGACGAACAGACCGGCAAGTTCACGGATGTGACCGAGAAGTATGAGATCCTGATCCCCGGACAGGGCGAGCAGGACCACCCCGCTTACGGTGTTGCCGTGAATGCGTCGAATGTGCTTGAAAGCCTGGGCATCACCCTCCAGGTGAACGACGTCGGAACTTCCGTCTGGAACGCCGCTCTGGAAGAGAACACCGCTATGATGTGGGCTGCCGCATGGCAGGCTTCCGTAGACCCGGATATGACCCAGGTTTACTCCAGCGCGAACGCCCACGGCAACGGCACGAACTCCAACCACTACAGCGTGGATGACGCAGACCTGGATGCCCTGATCAAGGCCGGCCGCCAGAGCGCGGACACGGAAGAGCGCAAGGCCATCTACAAAGAAGCCATGGAAATCATCATGGACTGGGGCTGCGAGCTGCCCACCTATCAGCGCAAAGACTGCACCACGGTTTCCACGATCCGTACGGATGTGAGCACCATGACACCGGATATGACGCCGTACTGGGGCTGGTCCGCTGAACTGGAGAAGCTGGTTTCCACCGTTAAAGCGCAGTAACATACCTTTGACATAAGGCATCTAATTCATGCCCCAACCTCACGGAGGGGGATCTCTCCCTTCGTGGGGTTGGGTTTTTTCAAAACGAAAGTAGTGGTTTGATATGCTGAAATACATCACCAAACGGTTAATATACAGTGCAATCATCCTCGTCTTCGTCATGTTCCTGATCTATGTACTGATGTACAACATGCCTTCGGGATATATTGAAACGAAGGCACGTGAACTGGCATCCAGACCCGGCGCGACGAAAAGCTATACGGAGTGGCTCTCGGACCTGAATGCCCAGTACGGTATGGACAAAGGCGTGGTAGAAGGTTATTTCGTGTGGGTAGGGAACGCCGTTCGCGGAAACTGGGGCGACAGCTGGGTGTGGACCATCCCGGTCACAGAGGAATTCCATAACACGGTGTGGTTCAGTTTCATCCTGGGCCTGATCTCGTTTATCTTCGAGATCATCATCGCAATACCCCTTGGTATTGTCGCTGCGAGAAAACAGTACAGTTTTGCAGACTACTTCACCACTGTCTTTGCCATGGTCAGTATTTCATTGCCGACCTTCTTCCTGGCGACGGTACTGAAATACGTCTTTTCGGTGAAACTCGGGTGGTTTGACATCTCGGGCATGCAGGGACGGTATTACGGGACCTTGTCGCCGTTCGGGAAGTTCCTGGATGTGGCGCATCACTTTGTGCTGCCGTCCATTACGCTGATCGTCCTGTCCATCGGCGGACTGATGCGTTATACCCGTACGAACATGCTTGAGGTGCTGAATTCGGATTATATCCGTACAGCCCGCGCGAAAGGCGTTCCGGAGAAGACGGTCATTAACCACCATGCCTTCCGGAACACCATGATCCCGCTGATAACGACGCTCGGCGGAAGCCTCCCCGGCCTGTTCTCCGGCGCACTGATCACAGAGACGCTGTTTGCCATCCGCGGCATCGGTTTCGCGTCCTATAATTCCATGGTCCAGGCGGATATCCCATTTACCATGTTCTACCTGGCGTTTATCTCGATACTGACTCTGCTGGGGAACCTGATTTCAGATCTCCTGTACGGCGTGGTTGACCCGCGCGTGCGTCTGAGCTAAAGGGGGTTCTTATGGCAAGATTTAATTTAAATGAAGCGTTAAAACAGAAAGCAGCGCAGCATACCCTGAAAGCGAACGTCAACCAGGACGAACTGGCCCTGGATGACGTGTCCCGGGTAAAGGTCCTTTCCCCCGGGCGGAAGGTATTCAAGCGGTTTATGAGGAACCGCCTGGCCATTTTCGGTTCGGTGCTGCTGATCTCCATGTTCGTGCTGGCGTTCTTCGGCCCCCTGTTCTATCCTTACGGCCAGAAAGAAGTCTTTTATAAGTATGACGACCGTACGGTCAACTACGGCATGGCGAAGGAGAACACCGCATACAACTATTTTGTTTCGGATGAAGGCGTGGACATCGAGCTCCTGGTCGGTACTGCGGCAGGCAGCAACATCAAGTCCATGATCGCTGCGGGGCAGGACGGGAAGCTCATTGCCAGTGAAACACGGTACTACGCCATCGATAAAGTCGAAGAGGATATCTATACGCTCTCCACGGTGGAGACGGAGGAAATCTGCCTCTTTGGTGAAGGCAGCATTTTCGTAGGGAATTACGGGACCATCACCGAGGCGATGGAGTACAGCATCGCGCCCATCGCCGGTCTGGAAGACGCGGTCTCGACCCATCGGGGTGGGGATTCCTTCGTCTATGACGGGGTTACCTATGAGCTGGTTACGGTGAACCGCCGTACGATCGGTGTGTATATGCAGCTGAGCGGCATCCGTTACAGCGGCGCGCCGATGGATGCGGAATTCGAAGCCCTGGCCAGGTCGGCAGCGGCAGACAACGGCTCTTTCCGTTATAACGGTGAAGAATACGGCGTCGAGACCAGTAAAACGATCTCCAGGGTTTTCCGCCTGTCGGACAAGAAGGTCGGAAGAGTTTATTCCAGACTCTCCGTGGATACGTATGATGCTTCCGTGGAAGTGCCGGAATCGCTTCGTGTAGCCGCCATGCTGGCTGCCGGAGAAGGCGGTACGTTTGAAGCCGACGGAAAGACCTGGAGCATCGCGAAAGAGGATGGCATCCTGGTGGTGCGGGACAGCACCGGTGCCGAATCCTTTGAGTTCAGCGAAGTCAGCATCCGCCGTTATTCCGGTGAGGATTCCATTTCCCTGGAACTGAAGAAGGCCCTTAAGGTGAAGATCGAGGAGATGACGGAAGCGAACGTCCGGACGGACGTCCTGACCCACGTCATCCCGGTTCAGAACGAAGAAGGCCAGTATGATTACAACGAAGACGGGACGCTGAAGATGGCGGAAGCCGATCTCGATATTGACCAGCAGCAGACCGGTGAATATGTGATCCGGGCGGAACAGCGGATCTACGTGATCGACCGCTTCGGTTCCCCGAGCAGGGCCCATATCCTGGGCACCGACGGCGACGGTTTCGATGTGTTCGCCCGTCTGATGTACGGCGGCCGTGTCTCCCTGATGGTCGGCTTCGTCGTCGTTTTCCTGGAGATCATCCTGGGTGTGATCATGGGCGGCCTGGCGGGCTATTACGGCGGCTGGGTGGATATGGTGATCATGCGTCTGGTGGATATTTTCTACTGTCTGCCCTCCATGCCCATCATGATCATCCTGGGTGCCATGATGGATGCCATGCGTATGGATACGTATATCCGCCTGATCATCATGATGGCCGCGCTCGGTATTATGGGATGGGCCGGTGTGGCGCGCATGGTCCGCGGACAGATCCTTTCCCTGCGTGAGCAGGAGTTCATGCTGGCAGCGGAAGCAAGCGGCCTGAAGGTGCGGCACCGCATTTTACACCACCTGATCCCGAACGTCATGCCTCAGCTGATCGTCATCGCGACCATGGGCATGGGCGGCGTGATCCTGTTGGAATCCACGCTGTCCTATCTGGGACTCGGTGTGAAGCACCCGCTTGCCACGTGGGGCACCATGATCAACTCGGTGTCTTCCGCCACGGCCATGTCCCAGTACCCGTACATCTGGATCCCCGTCGGCCTGCTGATCTGTCTGACGGTTATCGCATTCAACTTTGTCGGTGACGGTCTGCGTGACGCGTATGACCCGAAGGCGAATCGTTAAGGAGGCGGTATTATGGCTACTTCTTCATATATTTCCGCGAAAGAATCCAGAAAGATCACGCGCTTCAACCGCAAGGTCACGAAGAAACTGGAGGCAGAGCGCGCGGATGCGAATAAGGATCCCGCGCTGTATACCACACGGATGGCTGATCCGAACAATGTGGTGGAGTTTGATAATGTCTGTACCTATTTCTTCACGGATGTCGGTACGGTGAAGGCCGTAGACGGTGTGAATTTCGTGATTCCGAAGCATTCCACCGTAGGTGTCGTGGGTGAGTCCGGCTGCGGCAAGTCGGTGACCAGCCTTTCCCTGATGCAGCTCCTGCAGCGCCCGAACGGCCAGACCGTCGGCGGGGAGATCCGCTTCAACAAAGGGGACGGGACGGCATATAACATTGTAAATACGCCGAATTCGGTGATGGAACAGATCCGCGGAAGCGAGATTTCCATGATCTTCCAGGAACCCATGACCAGCCTGAACCCGGTGTTCAAGATCGGCGCGCAGGTGGATGAGGTGACCATCCTCCACCACCCGGAGATGTCGAAGGATGAGGTGAAAGCCCGTACGCTGGAGATGCTGGACCTGGTCGGCATCGCGAACAAGGAAGGCGTATACAACATGTATCCGCACGAGCTGTCCGGCGGTATGCGCCAGCGTATCTGTATCGCCATCGCGCTGGCCTGCAACCCGTCCCTGATCATCGCGGACGAGCCCACGACGGCACTGGATGTGACCATCCAGGCCCAGATCCTGGACCTGCTCCAGAACCTGAAGGATAAGCTTCATTCCTCCATCATGCTGATCACCCATGACCTTGGCGTGGTGGCCGGGATGGCAGATTATGTGGTGGTCATGTATGCCGGCCGGATCGTGGAGAAAGGCACGGCAAGTGAGATTTTCCATCATCCCGCCCATCCGTATACCATCGGCCTGATGAAATCGAAACCGGTGGTCGGCAAGAAGGTGGATGAGCTTTACATGATCCCGGGCAATGTGCCGAACCCGGTCCATATGCCGGACTACTGCTATTTCCGTGACCGCTGCGAGATGCAGTGTGAGAAGTGTCAAGGCGAATATCCCCCGGAGATCGCACTGAGCGATACCCATGTGGTGTCCTGCTACCGGTATCTGGATCAGGGCCGCATTCTGAATTATCCGAAATCTGTGAATGTGGAGGATCTGTTATAATGGCTGAGAATGAGAAAAAAACCGCCGTGGGGGAGGATATCGTCCTTGAAGTAAGGAACCTGGTGAAATGGTTCCCCATCAAGGCCGGGTTTATCAAGCGCACCGTGGGAAATGTCCGTGCCGTGGACGGCGTCAGCTTCAAGATCCGCCGCGGGGAGACGATGGGCCTGGTGGGCGAATCCGGCTGCGGGAAATCAACCTGTGGCAGGACCATCCTCCGGCTTCTGGAGAAGACCAGCGGCGACATCATCTTCAATGGGCAGGACATCAGCCTGCTGAGCAAGGAAGAGCTTCGGAAGATCCGCCCCCAGATGCAGATCGTTTTCCAGGACCCGTATTCCAGCCTTTCCCCCAGACTTCCGATCGGTGAAATCATCGGGGAAGCGGTGCGTGAGCATGAGATCGTGCCGAAGGAAGAATATGAGGATTACATCACCCGCGTGATGGCCGTCTGCGGCCTGCCGGAGTATTACAAGGAACGCTATCCCCATGAGTTTTCGGGCGGACAGCGCCAGCGTATCTGCATTGCGCGGGCATTGGCTTTGTCTCCGGAGTTCATCGTCTGTGACGAACCGGTATCCGCACTGGACGTGTCCATCCAGGCGCAGATCATCAACCTGCTGAAGCAGCTCCAGGATGAATTCAACCTGACGTACCTCTTTATCTCGCATGATCTTTCTGTAGTGGAACACATTTCGGATTCGGTCGGTGTCATGTATCTGGGTACCATGGTGGAATACGCGCCTACGGAGAAGATCTTTGCGAATCCGCTGAACCCGTATACGAAAGCGCTGTTCTCCGCGATCCCGGTTCCGGATCCGGACGTGCAGATCAACCGTATCATACTGGAAGGCAGCATCCCGAGTCCCGCGAACCCGCCGGCCGGATGTAAGTTCCATACCCGCTGCGCGCACTGCATGGAAGTCTGTAAATACGCAGTACCGGAATGGCATGAGGTGGAGCCGGAGCATTTCTGCGCCTGCCATCTTTATAATACACCGGCGATGCAGGACGCGGCGTACAAAGTGATGCATGAAGCCAAGGAGAAAGAAGCGGTTTCCCAGAAGGGGAAAAAGTAAACTGATGGAGCAGGTGCGAGAAGCATGGCGAAGAAGAACCCGAATCTCCCGCCGGATGATGACGGCGAAACCATTGTCAACATGAATGTGGACGGCATGCCCTGGTATATGCGCGAATCCCCTGATTCGGGGGACTCCGGGAACGCTTCACACCCGAAGATGTCGAAGGAAGAGGAACGCATGTATACCTGGGCAGCGGTGAAGGCCGGTCTGCTGATCGTCCTGGTTTTCGCGGTGGCATTTGCCCTGTTGATCGCGTTCATGGACTTTGTCTGGTTCAGATAACTGCATGCAGAGGCTGATATATCGTTCCCTGTGATCGGTATATCGGCCTTTTTTCAAGGAGCAGGGCGCTGTCCTTAAGCGGAGCCCTGAGATCCGCGATGATGGGAGGTGTATAGAAATGAAGGACTGTAAAAAGCAGTTTCCTTTAAGGATCATTGCAGTGCTTCTTGCGGCACTGCTGCTTTTCGCACCGGGCGTCCCGTTTTTCACGGTTCCGGTTCTGGCGGATGTTGAGGAACAGGGGAACGAAGGCCAGGGTGTACCGGGCATCCGCGAAGAAGTCCCGGCGCCCGGGGACGTGTTCCGGGTGCTGGAATTCTCGGCGGAAGCAGACGAGACCGATTCCTCGGTGTCGGTGCGCTTCATCCTGAAGAATACGTCCCGGGAGGCCGGGTCCGCCGAATTCGCGCTGCCGGCCACCGCGCCGGGGATCAAAGCGGGCACCCTGGAGGGCACCTGGTACATCGCGCGCCCTGCGGAGGCGGAAAAGGATCCGTCCTCCGGAGACCCGGATGAAACTGGCGAAGAACCGGCCGATGTCCCGGAAGGGACCGTTTCGGCCGCGTATATGCGGATCGCCCACGGGCCGCTCACCGGCGGGGAAGGGGAGGACGCCGCTGCCGGCTTCTCCCTGGAAGGCACGATGGCCGCCGCGGAACTGCCTGCCGGCGCCGTCCTGGTGCTGGAATACCGCTGCGAGACGGACACGGCGCTCAGGAACGCCCGGACCGCGGGCGTGGACCTCAGCCAGTTCGACTGGGCCGGGGGAGGAAGCATCGGGCGGGTCTTCTACAGCCTGAAACTCCGGGAAGAGGACATCCCGCTGGTTTACCGGGTCTTCCCGGTGAATTACCGGTTTGAGGACCGGACGGTCTCCGTGGAACTCTTTGAGGTCCGGCCGTCCAGGCTCCTGGACCGCATTTACATTGCCAAAGACACCTACCGGGACCTGAAATCCTCCCGGGAATACGAACCGAATGCGGAGCAGCTGTTCGTGCTTGCGCAGCATAAGGAGTGGTTTGAGCACGGCCTCGGGATCACGGACATCGCGCCTTTCGCGGACGCGTTCTGGTACTTTAACGCCAGCGTGTTCGAGACGTTGGCGGGCAATGGCGGCAGCGAGGACGACCTGTCCTTCTATATGCTCCGCGAGAACACGGACGCCTGTGAACGGGTGTTTTCGTACCTGGTCTGGCGGGATCTCGTATGGCCTGCCCTGAAAACCGGTGAGATGGACGGGGATACGGTGCTGAACATGGTATCGGATCTCCCGCTGCTTGCCCGCGACGAGGTCAATGAGGCCTTTTCCGGCCCGGCGCCTTCCGTGTACAGCGTCCTGTACGCCCCGGAGGAGAGCCTTGCGGACGCGCTCCTTTACGCCAGGAGTTACGAGTGGGTGGATGGCAGCGAAGAAATCGTATTCACCCGGTGCGATGAGCTGTCGGTGATCAAGGCGGTCGGCGAAGGCATGTATAACATTTACAACTATCCCCGGGCGGACCTCTACGCCATCCGGGCGGACCTCATGCCGGACGGGGATTATTCCACGGAGGAACTGCAGGCCTATCTGGACGCCATCGGGTCGCAAGTCCTGGTCAAACAGGTGATCCTCGACAACCGCTACGGCGCCTACAACAGCTATATGGATCAATACGGGTACATGAAGCCCGGTTATTTCTCCGCGGGATGGGGCGGCACCTACACGGCGTATGACCTGCAGCAGGCCATAAACCGGTACGAGGACGAATGGTACGTTACCCAGGTCCAGGTGCTCTACCGGGAAGACCCGCAGCTGGATGCGCTGGAGATTCCCGCGTTTATCCAGTACTGGGGCATCGCCACCATCGACTGGGAATCGAGGCATGTGGTCGTATCAGACCTTATATATGGGAATTACACCTCTTACCGGTTCGGCGTGACGGATTACCACCTGATGACGGAGGAGACAAAAGGCCAGAGGCTCCTGGAAGCCCGGGATGCCCGGGTATTTGCGGGCCGCGCGGCGGTCCTGGCGGAGATCAAAGCGGCCCGGAACGCGGTTCCCGACGTCCTCCGGGTGCTGGATTACCGGCTGGAGATCGATGAAGCGGAGTCCGTCATCACGGCGTCCATGCTGCTGGTGAACGGCGGGGCGGCGCCCTTCGGCGAACTGTCCCTGCCCATGATCAGCAATGACCGGGCGAAAGGCAGCCTCCGGGTGCAGGTCGACGGGCAGGAAGCGGCGGCGGACACGGATACCGTCACGCTCAATGTGCCCGCAGGCGGCAGCTGTACGGTGACGTACACCTACCGGACCAAGGTGTCCCTGCGGCACGCGGGGGTCATCGGTTTCGACCTCCGGCAGCTTGTCCCGGAAGAGGGCGGCCGGATCGGCCGGTTCACGCTGGATGTGAAGCTCGCGGAAGAGGACATCCCGCTGGTGAATGACATTTTCCCGGCAAACTATGTGTTCGACGGGGAGACGGTAAACCTCACGCTGTATGATTTCGCGCCGAGCGCGCTGCTCTCCGGCGTGTATCTCTCGAAGGACACCTACCGGGGCCTGAAGGCCGGCTGGGAATTCGAACCGAACGAGTGCCAGTCCTATATCCTTAGCCATTACAGGGAATGGTTCCGGAACGGGCTGCCCTTTGAATACGGAAGCTTCAATGAAGCGGAGTCCCTGTTCGTCCGCTATCTGCAGGAGCACATCGCGGCGGAGAGGCTGTGGTGGGACGACTTCACGAAGAATACGGACGTGTACCGCCGGATCCTCTTCTACATTGTCCAGCGGGATATGCCGGTCACCGAGGAGTTGACCACGATCTCCGACACGAGCCTTTCCCTGCTGACCCGGGAGCTTGTCCCGTGGCACAGGGGGGAACCGCACCACGTCTACGCGGTGCTCTTCGAACGGGAACCGTCCCTGGCGGGCGAGCGGCTGTATACGTCGCGGTACGAGGAATTCGAGGAAGACGGCCGGATCTGGGCCGAAAATATTTACACGGCGGCGGAGGAGATGGAGATCCTGCAGACGGTCCCGGATAAGGGCTGGCTCACCCATTACCTGACGATGGCGGCCCACATGGGGGTTTCCGGGATCCGTCCGCTGCTGATCCCGGACGGCGTCACCTATACCGCCGAGGAACTGAAGGCGTTTGTGGACGTCATCGGTGTGGAAGTGCTCCAGAAGCAGAAGATCCTGGACAACCGGGACGGCGCGTATTCGGGCGAGCCGGGCATGAGTGAGACCGGAAGCGGTCCCATGCTGGTGCTGGCCCTGCCCGGGCTGAGCGGCGGGGAACTCGCCGCCATGACCGAGGCGGTACGGTCCATCCATGCTAACCCGGATAACCTGGTGATCATGAACCGGACGGACGCGGCGCTTCGGTCCCTCGGGATCCCGGCGTTCACCCGGTACTGGGGCTATGTGACGGAACGGGACGGGATGACGCTGGTTACGGATTACATGTACGGCAGCTATGCGTCTTCCTACTGCGGGTTCATCCAGTTCGGCCGGCTGACCGGCGCTGACTACGGGGAGGCGCTGCTTTCCGCCCGGGATGCGGAGAGGGCAGCCCGGATCGAGCAGGTGCTGGCGGAGATTGAGGCGTACGAAGGCCGGTAACGGGCGATGGGACGGCCGGCTCCCGGGCACCTTTTCGCGGGAATCCCGGGAACCGGGATTCCTGACTGCCCGCCGGGGCAGGAGGCGTCTGACCCTGAAATAAGTAGTTTTTTTAGAAAACTATGGAGTATTTTGCGCGTGAAAAGCGTATAAATAAGTGAAAAGCGGAACCGGACCGGCACATTTCACCGGTATTCGGCGGTACAGACCATGAAAGGAGTTTTGGTATGAGAACGCTTTATGAAATCTTTGCAGTTATTATGGCAGCGATTCTGTCGCTGCTGCCCATGTCCTGCCTGCAGCCGGTGAATCCCTCCGGCGGGGAGAGCGGGTCGGAGCGGCCCCCGGTCACGGAGCCTGCGCCGGGAACCGAACCGGAGTACCCGACGATCCTTCCTACGGAGACGGATCCCGAACCCACCGAAGCGGAACCGTTCCGTCTTTCGAAGGAGGACTACCCGAAGGTGGACGGCGCCACCGCCATGTACCCCATGTCCGTGGAGATCGCCATGGCCGTGATCGGGATGTCCGAGGAGGACGCGGAGGATTTCATCACCCATAACACCACGGCGAAGGCCTATGACAACCTGATCAACCGCAAGGCGGACCTGATCTTCGTCTCCGAACCGTCGGATGATATCCTGAGGCAGGCGGAGGAAGCCGGTGTCACATTTGAGATGGTGGGGATCGGCCGGGACGGCTTCGTCTTCGTGGTGAACCGGGACAACCCGGTGGAAAGCCTGACGGTCCAGCAGATCCGGGACATCTATACCGGGAAGATCACCAACTGGAAGGAAGTCGGCGGCGCGGACGTGGACATCATTCCTTACCAGCGCGAAGCGAACTCCGGCAGCCAGAACCTGATGGAGAAAATGGTCATGAAGGGCCTGCCGATGATGGAAGCGCCGGTGTCCTTCGTCATCGAATCCATGTCCGGCCTGATCGACGTCGTGGCGTCTTACCAGAACAGCAAGGCGGCGCTGGGCTATTCCATCTATCTGTACGCGAAAGACCAGTATGTGAAGGACAGCATCAAGTTCCTGTCCATCGACGGGGTCTATCCAACGGACGACTCGATCGCGGACGGCAGCTATCCGCTCTCGAAGATCGTGTACGCGATCTACCGGAGCGATGAGCCGGAAGACAGCAACGTCCGGAAACTGGTGCAGTGGCTCCGGACGGAAGAGGGCCAGGTGCCGGTCGAAGCGGGAGGCTATGTAGGCCTGAAATAAAAAGGGTGCCGGCGCGGTTTTACCGCTGCCGGCGCTTTGCATTCGGAAAGGGGTATCCGTATGAAAATAAAGTCGGTATTTGGCCTGTTGCTGGCCATCGTTCTCTTCGCCGCCCAGGTTCCCTGCAGCGCGGTGACGTCCAGGCGCGTATCCGAGGGTACGGAATACGACAGTACGGTGACGCGGGAAGCGGGCGCCGCAGCGGTGATCGAAGGCCCGGAAGATGCGCTCCCGGCAACGGGAGCACCGGAAGTTCCGGGGACAGATCCGCCGGCTGCGGAAACACCGGAAGTGCCGGAAGAAAATGACACCTCGGAAGCTGCGGAAGAAAGCGGCACGGAACCGCACGGGCTCCGGGTGCTCGATTATGCGCTGGAGATTGATGAAGAAACGTCGGAGGTCTCCGCATCCCTCCTGCTGACGGCAGGCAGGGATGGCTTCGAAGGGCAGATCCTCCTTCCGATGATCTGGAATGACAGGCAGGCCCGGAGCCTGGATATCCGGACAGAAGGCCCCGACGGCCCTCTGGAACCGGAGCATCCTGCGGAGGGGCCGGAAGAGGCGCTCTGCCTGAACATCCCGGCCGGCAGTTTCCGCCGCATCACCTACACCTACCGGACGAAGGTCTCGCTCCGGCACGCGGGGACGATCGGCATCTCCTTAGACCAGCTGGCGTTCGCGGAGGACCGGCGGGTCGGGCGGTTCACATTTTCCGTGAAAATGGCGGAGGAGGATATCCCGCTCGTCTCGGAGGTTTCCCCGCTGAATTATACATTCGACGGCGGACGGGTGCGCGTCGTCCTCTATGATTTCACCCCGGGTGCGCTGCTCTCCAGGGTCTTCCTGTCGAAGGAAACTTACCGGTCGATGAAAGCCGGGTGGGAGTTTGAGGCGAATGCCTGGCAGTCTTATGTCCTGAAGCACTACCGGGAGTGGTTCCGGGAAGGGCTGCCCGTGACTTATGTCAGCCGGGATCAGCTGGACACCGGGCTGAGAGCGTACCTGAAGGCGCAGACGGGTGTCAGTCTGGGAGATCCGGCAGACCGGCGTTCAACCCTGGCTGCCCTCCTGGGTACCTGCTGGAACATCTGCACGTACATTTCCCTGCGGGACCATCCGGAGGTCCTCCTCGGTTTTTATGACCTTCCGCTGCTGGTCCGGCGCACCGTACCGGAATATGCCGGGGATCCGCGGCGCATCTTCGCGGTGATCCTGGAACCGGAGGAGACGCTTACGCAGGGCAGCCTGTACCTGCAGAAAGGCACAGGAATCGTAAAGACGGATCCGGGCCGGATCCTCGGCGAGACGGAGCTGATGATACGGAACAATCTCCCATTGATGAACAGGGAAGGTTCCTATGGCGTGGATTGCCAGATCCTCCTGGCGGAATCCGGTTATACGCAGGCAGAGCTGAAAGAATACCTGCGCGCGGTCGGCGCGGAAGCCGTCCTGAAGTGCACGTTCCTGGACCTCCGCGATGAGCGGAATGAAGCGTTCAGAGAGGCTTTCCGGAACCCCGCATATTGGGAACTTGTGGCCTCCGTGCCGGATACGGCGGTCTTTCCGGCAGAACAGATGGCCGCGATCCTGGAAGCCGGGGCAACCGACAGCTATGCCCGGCATCTGGTTTTTACCCGGGAAGACCCGGACGCGGACGTCCTCGGCATCCCGGTGTATACCCGGTACTGGGGGTATGTCGCGGAGAAAAACGGGCGGGCGGTGTACAGCTGGATCCAGTCCGTCTACGATGCCATGCCGATCCTGGAGGATTTCGAACGGATCCGGGGATCGCTCTGGGGCTGCATCCTGAGGGTGCTTTCCGAAGAAACGGGGGAGGAACGGGCTGCTGGGATCGACGCCCGGATATCCCTGTATGAGGAAACGGAAGAGGGCGGCGTGTCCTGGACAGTTTCGGAGGGGGTCCTCCGGGTCTCCGGGACAGGTCCCCTGCAGGACTATGAAAGAACGGAGGACGTACCCTGGTACGGGAAGCGCGCTGAGATCCGGACGATTCTCGTGGAGGAAGGCGTGACCGCCGTCGGGCGTCTGGCGTTTGCCGGGTGCATGAACGCAGAGCAGGTACTTCTTCCCGACAGTCTGGAGCGGATCGGGGAGGGGGCATTCGACGGATGCTCTGCGCTCCGGATGATTACGGTCCCCAGGCAGGTATCTGTGATCGATCAGGGGGCATTCCGGGGTACGGGCCTTTCGGAGATCCGGACGGATCCCGGGAATGCCTGTTACCAGGCGGCCGACGGGGTGCTCTTTGACCGGGCGGGGGCTTCATTGATTCGGTATCCCATGAAGAAAGCCGGTGAATCCTATACGGTTCCGGAAGGGGTGACGATGCTTGGGGAAGGGGCGTTCGAAGGGTGTTCCGCGCTTACGGAGATCACTTTGGCGGACAGCGTCTTCCGGATCGGGGCGTCCGCGTTCGCGTCCTGCAGCGGCATCCGGGAAATCCTGTTGGGCCCCGGCGTCCTGTGGGTCGACGCGTCCGCATTTCAGTTCTGCTCAGCGCTGGAATCCATAGAGGTCAGCGCGGAGAATCCGTCTTTCCGTTCGGTTGACGGCGTCCTTTTCGACAAGGGCGGGTACACGCTGATCTGCTACCCGGCAGGGAAAACCGATCGGCAATACATGGTTCCGGCGAGAACCTTCAGCATCGGCGGGAAAGCCTTTTTCTGCAACCGTTATCTGGAAGAACTGGACACCGGGAACGGTGTCTGGAACATTTCGGACGACGCGGTACAGTCCTGCACCGCCCTGAAGCGGGTTGTATTCGGAAGATCCATATTGATAAACGGGTCTTTTCAGAAGGAGCCGGGGTATTACATGCCTTCTTTTGAGGGCTGTGAAGCACTGGAATCTTTTGATGTGGATCCGGCGAATACCAACCTTTGCGCGCGGGACGGGGTCCTTTATTTCCGGGATGAAGAAATCCTGTTCCTCTATCCCAGGGGGAAGCGGCAGGCGGAATTCACGGTTCCGGATACCGTGGGGAAGATCGCACCGGGCGCGTTCAGCAGCTGCAGGTACCTGCAGGCCGTCCGCCTGGGGGAAAATGTATCCGTGATCGGGGCGCGCGCATTCGAAAACTGCAGCGCGCTGAAGATCTTCGATACCGGGGCGCTGGTGACGCGGATCGGCGCGGGGACGTTCAAAGGGTGTACCGCGCTTACGCAGGCGGTAATCCGGGAATCCGTGGAAGAGATCGGGGACGAGGCGTTCTTCGGCTGCACGGCACTTACGATGATCCGGGTGCCGGAACACGTGAAAACGGTGGGGGATGCCGCCTTCGGACAGTGTACGCATGTCACAAAGGTCTCCATAGGAAACGGTGTGCTGCGGATCGGGAAAGAAGCTTTTGCCGGCCTTTCGGCCCTTACGGAACTGGAACTCGGGGACGGTCTTCTGGAGATCGGGGACGGCGCATTCCGCGGCTGCACCGCGCTGCCCGCGGTGTCCGTGCCGGACAGCGTCCTGATGATCGGGGATGAGGCATTTCAAAACTGTGCGGAGCTCCGGGTGCGCACACTCGGGGAAGGGATCCTCCGGATCGGGCGGGACGCTTTCGCCGGATGCCCG
>JAGDAW010000178.1 GCA_017959345.1 Lachnospiraceae bacterium
GAAGCCGAACTGGGTCTGGAAGGCGGGCCAGCATTTTCCGGCGATGGCCACATATTTGCGGTAGCCCTTATGGCCTTCGATCCAGTCGAGCAGGGTCAGCTCGTACTGCGCGAGTTTCGCGAGCACCTCGGGCTTCTTGTTGCCCTTGCCGAGCTCCGCTTCCATGTCCGCCACGACGTCCGGGATCCGGGGAGCGCCGGCGTGTTTGTTGAACGCTTCGAAAAGATCCAGCTCGGAGTTCTCCTCGATCTCGATGTCGAGGTTGTAAAGCTGCTTGATGGGCGCGTTGCAGGCCAGGAAGTTCATGGGCCTGGGACCGAAGGAAATGATCTTCAGGTCGGACAGGGCCACCACCGCGCGGGCAATGGGGATGAAATCGTGGATCATGTCCGCCAGGTCTTCCGCGTCCCCCACCGGGTACTCGGGGATGTAATACTTGCCCACGTTCCGGAGCTTCAGGTTATAGCTCGCGTTCAGCATGCCGCAGTAGGCGTCCCCGCGGCCCTGGACCAGGTCGTTCTGGGACTCTTCGGCGGCGGCGATGAGCATCTTCGGCCCGTCGAAATGCTTCGCGAGCAGGGTCTCTGAGATTTCAGGACCGAAATTCCCGAGGTAGATCACGAGGGCGTTGCAGCCGGCGGCCTTCACGTCCGCCAGGGCTTCCACCATATGGATCTCGCTTTCGATGATGCAGACCGGGCACTCATAGAGGTCCGCCGCGCCGTATTTGGCGGTGTAGGCATCCACGAGGGCTTTCCGCCGGTTGACGGACAGGGACGCCGGGAAACAGTCGCGGGACACGGCGACGAGGCCGATCTTGACTACAGGTGAATTCTTCATGTCTGTTCTCCGTTTCTTTGTTTATGGTGATGGGTGTATAAGGTTTCTCGGGAATCGTCCGGCGCCGCGCGGGTCGCGGCATCACGGACCGGGTCATGGGCCTTTCCCGCCGACAGGCAAGCTTGCCGGGGAAGAAGGCTTTTTACCCTGATAGCATCATTATACAGGAAACCGTGCGGGATTTCCATACGGAGTCCTGTTAATTTAAGTTCAAAAACAGACAATTGACGTTACAGGGGATGCCTGTCCCCCGTAACGGGGCCATCCATACGGACGCGGCAAGGGATCCGGCCGAGATCACATGGGACGAAGAACCACAGGTCCGCCCGCACGGACACAGCCCGGGAGCCGGCCCCTTTTCCCGGGCTTCCGGCTCCGGATGGACCGTCCGCCCGCGGCGCCTTTGCCTCAGTCGGAAACCGGGGCGTCTCCCGCCTCCGGGGCCGCATTTTCCCCGTCCCGGTGCAGGAACGCGTACACCTGCGCCGCGGCCGGGGCGGTAAAACCGTCGATCCCGGCGATCTCTTCCACGGTCGCCTGCTTCAGGGCGTCCATATTTTCAAAACGGCGCATCAGGGCCTTCTCGCGCTTCGGCCCGACCCCGGGGATGGAGGACAGCACCGACCGTACGCTGTTCTTCGTGTGGAGCCCCCGGTGGTAGGTGATCGCGAAGCGGTGCGCCTCGTCCTGGATCCGCGTGATCAGCTTGAATCCTTCGGAATGGCGGTCGATGGGCAGCTCTTCGTCCCGGTAGTAAAGGCCGCGCGTGTTGTGGCGGTCGTCTTTCACCATGCCGCAGACCGGGACGTCCAGGCCGAGCTTCCGGAGGACCGCCTCCGCGATGTGCACCTGCCCTTTCCCGCCGTCCATCATCAGGAGGTCGGGGAGCACGGAAAAGCCCTGCCGTTTCGCCTCGTCGTCCGAAAGCGCGCGTTCGAAGCGGCGGGTCAGCACCTCTTCCATGGACGCGTAGTCATCCGGGCCTGAGACGGTTTTGATCCGGAACTTCCTGTAGTCGTTCTTCTTCGGCCTGCCGTCCGTGAACACCACCATGGAGCCCACGGACTCGAAACCGCTGATATTGGAAATGTCGAAGGCCTCCATCCGGCGGATGCCCGGGATCCCGAGCAGCGCCGAGAGTTCCTGCACCGCGCCGAGCGTACGCGCTTCCTCGCGCTTAATTTTGTCCTTATCGCGCTTCAGGATGTTTTCCGCATTCTGATACGCCAGTTCCATCAGACGCTCTTTAAGGCCCCTTTTCGGCACGAATAAGGCCACTCTGGACCCCTTCTTGGCGGAAAGGCAGTCTTCGATCACGCCGCTGTCCGGGAGCGCCTCCTGCAGGCACACGGTCCGCGGGATAAACGGCGTCCCCGTATAGAACTGGCGGACAAACGCGGACAGGATCTCCGCGTCCGTCTCCTCCGGATCCGCCTTCATGTGGAAATGGTCGCGGCCGGTCATTTTCCCGGCGCGCAGGAAGAAGACCGACACGACGGCCTCCCCGCCTTCGCGCGCCATCGCCACCAGGTCCCGGTCCGACGGGTCGCCCATGTCCGTGATCTTCTGCTTCTCCGCCACGTGGCGGACCGACGTAAGGAGGTCCCGCAGGCGGATGGCTTCCTCGAAGTCCATCGCTTCCGACGCCCGGTTCATTTTCTGTTCCAGCTCTTCCAGGATGCCCTTGAAATCCCCGCTCAGGAAGCGGACCACGCGCTCGATGTTTTCCCGGTATTCCGCCTGGTCCGCGAGGCCCTGGCACGGGGCGGGACACTGCCCCATGTGGTAATACAGGCAGGGCCGCTCCTTCCCCTCGTCGCGGGGGAGCACCCGGCTGCAGGTGCGGATCCGGAACATTTTCCGGAGCAGTTCGAGCGTCTCCTTGACCGCGAACGCGGACGTGTACGGCCCGAAATAGCGGCTCCCGTCCCGCCCGGACAGGCGGGAAAACAGGACGCGCGGGTACGGCTCGTTCACGGTGACGCGGATGAAGGGGTAGCCCTTGTCGTCCGTCAGCATCGTGTTGTAGCGGGGGCGGTATTCCTTGATGAGGTTGCACTCGAGCACGAGCGCCTCCATCTCCGAGTCCGTCAGGATGTACTCGAACCAGGCAATGTGCTCCACCATCCGCAGGATCTTCGGCGATTTCCCGCGCGGGGACCGGAAATACTGCCGGACGCGGTTGGAAAGCTTCACGGCCTTCCCCACGTAGATCACTTCGCCGAGTTCGTTGTGCATTAAGTAAACTCCCGGCCGGGCCGGGAGTTTCTTCAGTTCTTCTTCAAGATTGAAAACAGGGGTGTTCTCCGACATGGGGAATACGTGTTTCCTTTCCGGGCCGCGGAAACGGGGGATGCCGTCCGCGCTCCGCCCTGCCAGACTGCCGGGCATTCTGTCCGGGTGCTGTCCTTCCAGGGCTTCGGCCCTGCCGGTCAGACGGACGCCTCCGGGGCCGCCGCTTCCTGCTCCGCCTTGCACCGCCGGAAGATGGACATGAATTCCTCCCCGGTGATGGTTTCCTTCTCGATCAGGTGCGCGGCGATCTTATCCAGGATCTCCCGGTTCGCCAGCAGCATCTGTTTCGCCTGGCTGTAGGAATCCGCGAGCACCTTCCGGACTTCGTCGTCCACTTCCGCCGCCGTGGAATCCGCGCAGGTCATCACCCTGCGCTGCTCCAGGTAAATGCTCTCCGTCCGCTCCAGCTGCATCAGCCCGAAGTGGTCAGACATGCCGTAAACGGTGATCATGGAACGGGCATAGTTCGTGGCCTTCTCGATGTCGTTCGCGGCGCCTGTCGTCACGTCGCCGAAAACGATCTCCTCCGCCGCGCGCCCGCCCAGGGCCATGACGATCATGTCGAGCATCTCCTGCTTCGTGTTCAGGTATTTCTCTTCTTCCGGCGTCTGCATCACATAGCCCAGCGCGCCCATGGTGCGCGGGACGATGGTGATCTTCTGCACCGGTTCCGAATTCTTCTGCAATGCGCTGATCAGCGCGTGCCCGACCTCGTGGTAGGACACGATCTTCCGCTCTTCGGCGCTCATGATCCGGTCTTTCTTCTCCTTGCCGACGAGGACCACTTCCACCGCTTCGAACAGGTCCGCCTGGGTGACGGCCATGCGGCCGTGCTTGACGGCGTTGATGGCGGCTTCATTGATCATATTGGCAAGGTCGGAGCCCACGGCGCCGCTGGTGGCCAGGGCGATCTCGTGCAGGTCCGCGTTGTCCGCCATGTTCACGTCCTTCGCGTGGACCTTCAGGATCGCTTCCCGCCCTTTCAGGTCCGGACGCTCCACGATGATCCGCCGGTCGAAACGGCCGGGACGGAGCAGCGCCTTGTCCAGGATCTCCGGGCGGTTCGTGGCGCCCATGACCATGACGCCCTTCGAGGAATCGAAGCCGTCCATCTCCGCGAGGAGCTGGTTCAGCGTCTGTTCGCGCTCGTCGGTCCCGCCGCCGTAGATCGAATCCCGGCTCTTCCCGATGGCGTCGATCTCATCGATGAAAATGATGCAGGGCGCTTCCTGCTGGGCCTGCTTGAACAGGTCGCGCACGCGGGACGCGCCGACGCCCACGAACATCTCCACAAAATCCGAGCCGGAAAGGGAGAAAAACGGCACCTGGGCCTCGCCCGCCACGGCCTTCGCGAGCAGCGTCTTGCCGGTGCCCGGGGGGCCGACGACGAGCGCGCCTTTCGGGAGCTTCGCGCCGATCTTCACGTATTTCTGGGGGTTATGCAGGAAATCCACGATCTCCGTCAGGGATTCCTTCGCCTCGTCTTCGCCCGCCACGTCCGAGAACGTGACGCCCGTGTCCTTCTCCGAGTACTTCCGGGCGTTCGATTTGCCGACGCTGAAGATGCCGCCCGCGCCGCTCAGCCCGCCCATCCGGTTCATGAAGAACACGAAGAAGCCGATCATCAGGAGCAGCGGGACAATGTAGATCAGGAAATATTCCCAGAAGGAAGACGACCGCTCCGCGCTGTAGGTCACGCCGTGTTCCTGCAGCTTCGCGACCATGGCGTCGTCGTAAAGGTAATTCGCGTAATACTGTTTTGTATCGTTCTTCAGCCGGATGTTCCACTGGGAGCTGTTGTAAAGCGTCGCGCTCTCCACCTCCCCCTTCTCCACATGCGAGACGAACTGGTCGTACGTCATCTCTTCGGAGAACTGGCCCATCAGGTTCGAGATCAGGTTCGACCCGAACAGGGACAGGAAAAGGAGGGCCATGAAGATCAGGATGTAGATCCCCCACCGTCCCCCGCCGTTCGGGTTCTGGCGCGGGTTCTGGTCCCGGTCCTGAAGCTGGTTCTGATTATCCAAATAGATTCCTCCGTTTTCATGCTGACAGAAGGCTGCTGCCGGTCACATCGCCGGGGACCGCCCGCGGGATGCGCGGCGTTTCGCGCCGCACGGTATCCGGCAGGCCGGGCACATTTTACGGTTCCGGGACTTCGAGCGCCTCCGCGACCTTCTGCTTCGCGTACCGGTACCGGGCCGCGAGGTACGGGGGGAGCTTCCCCTCCTTCAGCCGCGACGCGTCCATATTATGGCAGATGTCCGCGTACTTGACGAAAAGCGCGTCCCGGTCGCCGGAGCGGGTCAGCCGCTCGATGTAATGCGCGTACGGCTGGTTCCCGTCCCGCGTCAGGAGCACGATGCTCCGGACCATATCCTCCGGGATGCCCGCGCGGACCAGGTCCTCCGCGGTGAGGTCCGTATCCTCCAGCACGTCGTGCAGGACCGCGATGACCGCGCGCTTCTCATCCGGCATCCGGTCCGCCACATGGAGCGGGTGCAGGATATACGGGGTCCCGCCCCGGTCCGTCTGGCCGGCGTGCGCCTCTTTCGCGATGTCGGCGGCAAGCCTTGTCAGCTCCGTGTCGATCATACAGCCGCGTTATTCTTCGACCTTGATATTCTCGTCCAGGAAGGTCCAGAAACGGTTGAACAGCACGTTGTGGGCGAGATAGCCGCGCCCGTACCAGGCCACATATTCCCTAAGATCCGAGCTCGCGCCGACCAGCGCCTGGAGGTCGCTTTCTTCGATCTTCCAGCCTTCCTTCTCCGCGATGGCCTGGACCAGCAGGTAATAGTTCGACTGGTTCCCAATGAGTTTATCGACCTGCTCGCGGGTCATACGGCCGGCCTCGACCAGGTCGTCCATGGTAAAGTCGTAATTCGTCTGGTAGAAGTTATTCAGGTACCGTTCCACGCACTTGGTGACGTTCTCCGGCATCTCCTTCAGCTGCATCTGCTCCACCAGGTAATCCACGATCTTGTCATCCTTCGAGCTCTCGTACATGGTCTCCCGGATGTAATCGCGCACGCTCTCGGCGGTCTTGAAGACGGTCGTGGTATCCCCGTCGACGCGGAAATACTTCTCGATCTCTTCCTCCACCAGCAGCACGTATTCGTCGTTGAACTCTTCCGGCTCGGCCAGCACCTGCATGATCGTCGTGGTGAACACGGCGTCCTTGCCGGCGTACTCCGGCTTGTTCGGATAGGGATCCGGGAAGGTGACTTCCACGTCGATGGTCTCACCGGCCTTATGGCCGATGATCTGGTCGAGGAAATCATCGATATAGTCCTTGGAACCGGCTTCCACAATCGTCCCGTCTTCCCCGGTGGAGCCGCCCTGGAACGCTTCCCCGTCCATACGGCCCACATAGGAAATCCGCACCTGGTCGCCGGATTCGATGGTCTTATCCACAGGGATCAGGCCCGTCCCGTTGTCGTTCGTGATGAAGCCGTGGACGTAACGGTCCACCTGCTCGTCATCGATGAACAGGTCCTTCTTCTGGAAGGAAATGGACGAGAAATCCGGAAGGGTCACGTGGTCCAGCGCTTTCACGCCTTCCACGAACCCATTGTCCGTCAGCAGGTAGCTGTAATCCAGATCCGCCGTCGCATACGAAGGCGCTGCCGTCTCGGAACCTTTCGCAGCATCCAGCAGCCCGCAGCCCGCCAGGCTGCCCATCAGCACCGCGCCCGCAAGCAGGAGCGCCCAAACTCTGTTTTTCATGTTCTTTTACCCTCTCGGAATTTATTCGTATGCCGGTGATAGGGAACGCCGTTCCCCGCGCCTCCGGCCGCGCACGTCCGTAACTATACTATAAAAAGCTTGGAAAGAAAAGACTTCCTGTCCATTTCACAAATGTTTCACGCTTCACGGGTACCGGGCGCCTGTCTTAAAACAGCCGATCCGGGGCCCGTTCCCCGGAGGACCGGTCAGCCCGGTTCCCCTTCGTCCTCAAAATCCTGTTCGTCCAGGATGCGTTTTTCAAGCTCCTCCCGGTACACTTCCGAATCCACCGGGAGCAGGACCGACGACCCGCTCCACGCGGACAGGTAGGCCGCCGCGGCGATCTCAAGCGGGCGTTCGCCTTCCTTCCCCGGCGCGACCAGCGGCGTCCCGTAAAGGACGTGGTCCGCGAAATTCCGGAGGACCAGGTGGTACGGCTTCTCCTTCGGGAACGCGGCGGACGTCGGGACGTCGAACCGCATCTCTTCCCGCGTAAGGCACTCGGACGTCCGGAGATACGCCTGGGAATCCTCGTACGTCCGGACCGCGATGCGCTCGTAATCCATCCGGAGCACGCCCTGCGTTCCGACCACCGTCAGGCGGTCCTCCATGGGCGCTTCGCCCGTCGTATAGAAAAATGTGCCCGTCATCCCGTCCGCGTGCTCCATCAGGACCGCGGCTTCGTCGTCCACCGCAAAGGTGTTGTATTTCCCGAAACGCACATGGGCGGAGACCCGCTCCGGCATCCCGAACAGCCAGCAGTAAATGTCCAGCGGGTTCTGGGCGAAGCTCACGAGGCACCCGCCGCCCTCGCCGGTCCAGGTGCTCCGGAACGGCACCGCCTGGTGGAAGGCGGCGGTCCGGAAGGCGTCCGAAATCTCGAAGGAAACCCTCAGGATCTTCCCGAGGATCCCGCTCCGGACGACCTGGCTGATGTGGGCGTATTTTTCGGTCACCCGCTTGAACATCATGGCGCCGTACGCCTTCCCGCTCTTCTCCGCGGCCAGCGTCATCTCCCGGGCCCGCGCGACGGACCGGGACACCGGCTTGTCGCAGAGGACGTTCTTGCCGAGGGCAAATGCCTTCAGGACGTCCTCATACTGCGCCGGGTACGGGGCGGACGCGAGCACGCTGTCATAAAGCTCCGGCTCCCCGAACAGGGCGTCCGGCGAACCGAACACGGCCACGGACGGCGGGAGGGCCTCCGCGGCCCAGGCCTTCGCGGCGTCGTTCCTGGCGGTAATCGCGGTCAGTTCCATCCCGGGGACTTTCCCGGACGCGATGATCTCCGCGTACTGACGGGCCAGGTTCCCGGCCCCGGTCAGGGCGATTTTTACTGTTCTTTCCTCCATGACCCTCCTCCGCTGTGCGGGCGATTCTTCCGCGTGATCCCCGGGGATGCTTCCCCGGCCGTTCCAGGCCTTCTCAGGGCTGTCCCCGGAGCTCGATCACCGGCCCCCCGGTGCCCTCGATGTATTCGCGGGTGATGACCACCTTCCCGATGTCCGGATCCTTCGGGATCTCGAACATGATGTCCAGCATGAACTCCTCCAGGATGGAACGGAGCCCCCGGGCGCCGGTGTCCTTCTTCATCGCCTTCTCCGCGATGGCCTCATAGGCGTCGTCCGAGAATTCGAGCTCCACCCGGTCCATTTTCAGCAGCTGCTTATACTGCTTGACAATGGCGTTCTTCGGCTCTTTCAGGACGCGGATCAGCATCTCCTTCGTCATCGGCTGCAGGGTGAAGACCACCGGCAGCCGCCCGATGAACTCCGGGATCATCCCAAAGCGGCGGATATCCTCCGTTTCGACGTACCGGAGGATGTCTTTCTCGCCGTCATATTTGTCCTTCAGGTCCGAGCCGAAGCCCATGGAACTCTTCTCGTTCAGGCGCTCCTTGATGATGTCTTCGAGGTCCGGGAACGCGCCGCCGCAGATGAACAGGATGTGCTTCGTGTTCACGGTTTCCAGCGGCACCATGGCGTTCTTCGAGTTCGCCCCGACCGGCACCTCGATCTCCGCGCCTTCCAGCAGCTTCAGGAGCCCCTGCTGCACGGATTCGCCCGAAACGTCGCGCTGGGTGGCGTTCCGCTTCCTGGCGAGCTTGTCGATCTCGTCAATGTAAATGATGCCCTGCTCCGCCTTCTTCACATCATTCCCGGCGGCGGTCAGGAGCTTCGTGACCACGGATTCGATGTCGTCCCCGATGTAGCCGGCCTCCGTCAGCGCCGTCGCGTCCGCGATGGCGAGCGGCACGTCCAGCAGTCTCGCGAGGGTCTTCACGAGGAACGTCTTCCCGGAGCCCGTGGGGCCGATCATCAGCATGTTCGACTTCTCGATCTCCACGTCCTCGTCATCGTTCGCGATGCGCTTGTAATGATTATAGATGGCGACGGAGATGGCCTTCTTCGCCCGTTCCTGCCCCACCACGTACTGGGAGAGCATGTCGTAGATGGCGGACGGGACCGGCACTTTCGCGAGGTCGATCTTCGGCGCCGATTCCTCCGTCTGCTTCTTCACGGACTTCGGCATGGGCATGCGGCCCAGCATGGCCTGCAGGTCTTCCGGCGTCATCACCATGGAAAATCCGAACGGCGTGCGCTGGACGTTTCCCGGAAGCGGGAACCCGTTCGGCCCGGTGGGCTGGCCGGGGCCCTGCGGGGGGACCTGTCCGGGGATGCCGGAAGGGTGCCCGGGGTTCTGTGCAGGATTCTGTCCCGGATTCTGTGCAGGATTCTGTGCAGGTTTTTGTGCAGGGTTTAGTGCAGGATTCTGTGTGGGATACGGTCCCGGCCCGGGGCCCTGCGCGGGGTTCTGTCCGGGATTCTGTCCCGGGTTCTGTGCGGGATTCTGTGAAGGATTTTGTGCAGGGTTTTGTGCGGGATCCTGTGCGGGCCCCTGTCCCGGGCCCTGCGGGCCCTCCGCCCCGTCACTGCCCGGCGCGTCCCCTTCCCCCGGCCCTCCGGGGCCTGCAGCCGGCGCGCCGTTCCCCGGCCCGCCCGGGGGCATCACGGACGTAAATCCCTGCTGCATCCCCTGCAGGAACGCCTGCATGGCCGCCGGGCTGTTCGCGATATTGTTCATATCCGCGTACCCCGGCAGGCTGCTGAAATCCCCGCCCGTCAGCTGTATGGCGGTGTCCACGGAGCGCTTCATGCAGTCCCGGCAGATCGTAATCCCGCCGGGCATGGAGACCATGGGGCCCGCCTTCTTTTCCGAGCGTCTGCACATAAAACAGACTTTCTCGTATGTATTCCTGTCGTCAGTTGCCATTCATTTCCCCCAGATACCGTTCAAGCGTCACGAGCCGCACCACGGTGGTGAAGATCTTCAGGGCTTCCCGCAGTTCCTGGACGGAGATGTACGTGGGCGCGATCCGGATATTGGAATCATCCGGGTCCCTGTGGTACGGATAGGTGGCGCCCGCTTCCGTCATGGTGACGCCGGCCTCCTTCATGAGCCGGATCACGCGCGCCGCGCAGCCGGGCATGGTGTCGAAGGAGACGAAATAGCCGCCTTCCGGATGCGACCAGTGCGCGATGTCCATCGAACCCAGGTCCTTCGACAGGATCTTCTCCACCATGTCGAACTTCGGCTTCAGGATGACCGCGTGCTTCGCCATATGCGCCATGACGCCGTGGGTATTCTTGAAATACCGGACGTGCTTCAGCTGGTTGATCTTATTGTGGCCGATGGTCTGGATCTTCATCTGGGACATGACGTCCGCGATGTTGTTCTTCGAGGTGGCCAGCGCCGCGATGGAGCTGCCGGGGAAGGTGATCTTCGAAAATGAGCCGAATTTATAGACCATATCGGGGTTGCCCGCCCTTGCGGCGAGTTCCAGGAGTTCCGGGATGATCCGCGGATGGTTCATGTCCAGGTGGTGCACATTGTACGCGTTATCCCAGTAGATGCGGAAATCCTCCGCCGCGGGCTCCAGGTTCGCGAACCGCTTCACGACCTCGTCCGAATACACGCACCCGGTGGGGTTCGAGTACTTCGGGACGCACCAGATGCCCTTGACGGCCGGGTCTTCCGAGACGTACTTCTCCACGAGGTCCATGTCCGGGCCGTTGTCGTCCATGGGGATGTTGATCATTTTGATCCCGAAATACTCCGTGATCGCGAAATGGCGGTCGTAGCCCGGCACGGGACAGAGGAACTTCACCTCCGGGAGTTTGCACCAGGGCGTGGAGCCCATGACCCCGTGGGTATACGCCTTCGCGACGACGTCGAACATGATGTTCAGGCTGGAATCGCAGAAAATGATCACGTTGTCCGGATAGGTCTCCATGATCTCCGCCATCAGGCGCTTGCATTCCGTAAGCCCGGTCAGCATGCCGTAGTTGCGGGTGTCGAACCCGCTCTCGCTCAGATAGTCGACGTCCGAGCTCAGGACGTCCATCATGGGCATGGAAAGGTCGAGCTGCTCGACGGAAGGCTTCCCCCTGGAAATGTCCAGCCGGAGATCCCTGGCCTTAAAGTCCTCGTAGACCTGGAGCAGCTGGGCATGTTCTTTCTCCAGTTCTTCAAGCGTCATATTTTCATATACCATCTTCTCTTTCCCC
Organism: Lachnospiraceae bacterium; assembly: GCA_017959345.1. GTDB lineage: Bacteria > Bacillota > Clostridia > Lachnospirales > Lachnospiraceae > UBA1267. The sequence goes on from JAGDAW010000178.1 coordinate 11,433, forward strand.
CTGACTGATATAGGACCGCGGCGGGCCGCCCCGGCCGTCAAATGCTCTATCCCGAAGTGCTGCGGAAGGTTCCTGTTCCCGCAGGACCCGGCAATCCGGAAGGCCCGGATATGGGAAAGCGGTCCATTTTTCCGATTGTGGACCGCTGTTGTCTCTGACCGCCCCGCGCGGGTTATTTCTTCGCCGCGCCGGCGACTTTCTCCTTAAGACGGGCAAACCACCCCTTCTTTTTCTGGATCTTCGGCACCGAACCGCCGCGGACGGCCTTCAGCTCCGTGATGTAAATCCCGCTCATGGACACCGTGCAGGTCTTCTTCACGGGCAGGATCTCGAAGACGTCGTTATCCGCGACCAGGATCATGATCTGGTTCCCGACCTTCGCCTTCACAATCGGCATCTTCATCCGCCGCATGTACTTCGGCGTCTGCTGGATCACGGAATTCGGCAGTCCCGACTCCGTCATCTTCTTCTTTTGCTTGTCGATGACCAGGATCATTTCGGTCCGCTTGTTGAGTTCCATCTGCTTCTCGGCTTCCGCCTGCTGCTTCTGGAGCTTCCGCCCGAAGGTCATCATAAAGATCACAAAAGCGAGCACCAGCACGCCCAGTACGATCAGCACAATCCAATACCACTGCATATCAAAGCCTCCGTTCTGTCCGGTTTCGCCCGGCAACCTGTTGATTTTACCATGAATCATGCCATATGGCAAGCAAAATGTGAATCCGGGAAGTCCCCGGGTGTCCCTTCTTCGTACGTCCGGGCCGAAACGACGACGGTGACCCGGTCCGCGAACGCATCCCCCTGGTACAGGGCGTACGTCAGCGTAAACGTCCGGTCGGCGCCGGTCCCGCGGATCCTTATGGACTCCCCGCGGACGGAAAGCGCCAGCGTCCCGTACGGCGTCCCGACCTTGAGCGGGCAATGCGTCCCCAGGACGACCCGGACCTGCGGCGCTATGGTACCCGGCCGGGAGATCACGGCTTCCCGCGCCCCGATCCGGAAGACGTGCGCGCCGCTGTCCGTTTCAAAGGAGATGCGGTGCGCATTTCCCTCATACGCGTACTGCCCGTAATACCGCTCGTCCGTCCCCGCGCCTTCGTTCCGGATGCGGACCTTCACCGGGACCGCCATCAGGGCTCCGTCCTGTGGAACGCCGACGCGATCAGCGCGTCCACCAGCTTCCCGATGCCGATGCCCATGTCCCCGAAAAGCATGGGGTACATGCTGATCGCGGTGAAGCCCGGGATCGTGTTGATTTCATTGAAGACGACGCCTTTGCCGTCCAGGAAGAAATCGACGCGCGACAGGCCGTACCCGTCGATCGCCCGGAAAATGCGTTCCGCGTCTTCCCGGATCTCTTCCCGGACCCCCGCGGGCAGGCCGGGGTTCACTTCCGTCCTGGAGTCCGCATTGTTGTATTTCGCGTCGAAATCATAGAATTCCGCGGCGGAAAGGATCTCGCCCACGCCGCTCGCAAGGACCTTCTGCCCGTCCGACAGGACCGCGCACTCCAGTTCGCGCCCGGTAATGGTCTCTTCGACCAGGATTTTCGAGTCCCATTTCGCGGCTTCAAGGAGCGCTTCCTCCAGCGCTGCCCGGCAGGCGGCCTTCCGGACGCCGACGGACGAACCCGCGCGGGAGGGCTTTACGAAGACCGGGTACGGGATGGCCGCTTCCACACGGTCCATGACCGCGCCGATGTCCGCGAGCTCATGGCGGTACAGCGCCACATACGCCGCCTGGCGGATACCGAGCCACTCCACGACCGCTTTCGTGCAGACCTTGTCCATGGCGGCCGCCGACGCGTACACGCCGCAGCCCACATAGGGGATCCCCGCCATCTCGATCAGCCCCTGGATGGTGCCGTCTTCCCCGTAGAGCCCGTGCAGGACCGGGAAGACCACGTCGACCTTCTCGGCGGTCAGGCGGCCGCCGTCGTAAACCAGGAGGGATTTCCATTCCGCGTCCGGGGCGAGGACCGCGCGGACGGTGCCGTCCTTCCACGAACCGTCGCGGATCGCCTCGACGTCCGGCACGAGGAGCCACTTCCCCTCTTTCGTGATGCCCACGAGGAGGAGGCGGTATTCCGCCGGGCTGACGGCGCGGAAGACGTTATAGGCGGAGAGACAGGATATGTCATGCTCGGAGGACTGTCCGCCGAAGATGCCGAGCAGGGTTTTCTTTTCCATTGCGAAGTACTCCTTGGATCATGTAATGCTGAGACAGGGATCAGATGGCCGGCTCAGACCGTATGCGTGACGGCCGCGAAGCAGTCCGGGAACGCGCGAAGCGCTTTCCTCCGCGCGATTCTGGCCTTTTCGGGCGTTTCGAAGAGTCCGAAGACCGTCGGCCCGGACCCGCTCATCAAGGCGTTTAAAGCCCCGTTTCCGCGCAGGAAACGCACGATTTCGCCGACGGCCGGCCGCATCTCCTGCGTCACCGGCTGCAGGTCGTTATACAAAGCTTCCGCGACCGCCTCCGGCGACCGGAGAAGCAGCGCTTCGCGCATGCGGGACGCGGGGTTTTCACGGACAGCATCCGCCGCGAAGCGGTCCGGCTGTTCCGGCTTGCTTCCGGCGCCGTCTGCCCGCTCCGCGCCCACTCCGTCAGGCTGCTTCTCCCCATGCCCGGCTGCCGCGTTCATGCGGTCGAAGCCCGCGTAGACTTCCGGGGTGGAGACCCCGGACGGCGGCTTGACCAATAACAGGTGCAGCCGCGGGCAATGCGGCAGCGGGGACAGCCGTTCCCCGATGCCTTCCGCGAGCAGCGTCCCGCCGCGGATACAGAACGGGATGTCCGCCCCGAGGCGGATCCCGGTTTCACACAGTTCTTCCACGCTGAGCCCGAGCCCGTAAAGCCGGTTGACGCCCCTGAGCACCGCCGCCGCGTCCGATGAGCCGCCGGCGAGTCCCGCGGATACCGGGATCCGCTTCTCCAGGGCCATCGTCAGGCCGCCCGGGATCCCATAGCGCCGGAAGAGCGCTTCCGCGGCCCGGACCATCAGGTTCCGGCCGTCCGTGGGAAGCCCCGGATCATTGCAGGTCATGACGATGCCCGCCTCCTCCGTGCGCCGCAGGAGGACCCGGTCATGGAGTGAAACCTGCTGCATGGCCATCCGGACTTCATGGTAGCCGTCCGGCCGCCGCCCGGTCACTTCCAGCGTCAGGTTGATCTTCGCGTATGCGTGTTCGAGTACGGTTCCCGCTTTCCTCATCTCCGCCTCCTGGTGGCCGCGATGCCCGCGATCAGCAGCACGCTGACCGCGCCCGCGACGCTGACATACAGGATCAGCCCGGTATTCAGTGAGCCGCCCCGCTGCCCGGGTCCGTCCCCGGGGGCGGTCCCATCCGTGTCTGCCGGGGTCCCGCGCTCCGCGGTCGTTCCCGGGATCCCGGATGACGGGTCTGACCCGGCGCCGGGGGTCTCCTGCTGTCCCGGGGTCCCTTCCCCGGACGGCGGATCCTCCGCGGACGCCGTCCCCGTCTCCGGGGGCTCCGTCGCGGGCGGCTCCGTTACAGGCGGTTCTGTTACCGGCGGCTCTGTCGCAGGCGGCTCCGTCGCGGGCGGGTTCGTCACCGGCGGCTCCGTCACAGGCGGTTCCGTCACAGGCGGCTCCGTTACAGGTGGCTCCGTCACCGGCGGTTCCGTCACTGGGGGTTCTGTCGCAGGAGGCTCCGTTACCGGCGGTTCCGTTTCAGGCGGCTCCGTCGCGGGCGGCTCCGTCGCGGGCGGCACATAGACGGCCGGCTCC
>JAGDAW010000179.1 GCA_017959345.1 Lachnospiraceae bacterium
GTGTACCCCTGCACCTTGTTGCCGAGCCAGTCTTCCTGGTAGAGGCCGCCGCAGGTGTCGTAGTCCCAGACCGGGCCCATGTGGATCACGTCCGAAGGCCCGTCCATGTAGAAGAAGAAACTGGTATACAGGTCTTCCACATTGAACATCAGTTCCAGCATGATATAGAGCGACGCGAAAGACTGCACGTCGATCATCGGGGCGATGGTCTCCCAGGGGGCGTGGTTCACAAGCTTCGTCTCCAGGTCCGTCATCCGGGCGAAGAAATTGTAGAAGCCGTCAAGCGAGGTCTCGTCCACGGCCTCCTTCATCACGTAGAAGTGGCCGGACACCGGGGACTGGAGATAGGTGTCCTCGAAATAGAACATATCGTCCAGCTCGACCAGGACGCCCTGGGGATCCGAAAGCGGCAGCCGGTTTTTATCGATCTCGACCTTCTCCGTGATCAGGTACAGGCCCCGGTACTCGCCGGAGACCCACAGGTCCACGAACTGCGCTTCCGGCGTAAACAGGAAGCACCCGGACGCCTTCGCGAGCTCATACGCGACCTTGTTCCTCAGGAGGCTCCCGTCGCCCGCGCTGGGCACCAGGCACCATTTCTTCGCGGGCTCCATGCCGAGCACGGACGTCCGCCCCGAGAACTTGACCTGGTAGCCTTTCTTCTCGTAGTGGTTCCAGGAGGAATTCCCCCGCCCCTTGAACTCGACGCCGGTGGCCCGGATGTTGTTCGCGGGGTTCTCCGGATCGATCAGGAGCACGGTGTTCCCGCCGTGCTTGACGTTCTTGTCCCAGTGCACGGTTTCGAGGGTCACATTGTCCAGGACAATGTGCATGGCGGGCACCGAAGACTGCATCAGGATCACGTGCACGTTCCCGCCGTTCGCAAGCGCCGCGGAAACATACGTGGGCCCATGGTACGGTACGGTGACCCGGTCCCCGGAAAATGTGCCCTGCGACACGGCCCGGATCCCGCCTCTCAGGGTAAACGTGACGCTGCCCGACGTATCCGGGGGCAGGAACAGGTAATAGAAATTCCCGTCGCGGTACGCGGAGACCGTCCCGACGGCGGAATCGTACTCCACGGACGCGCCGTAGTCCGCCCACTCATACAGGTTCCCCGGGGCGACCGTCCCGATGGCGTTCGCCTCCGATGCCGGGGTGTAATCCCGCTCGATGACCCAGGGCTCCGGAAGGGTGCCCGGCACGTCGGTCGGCCCGGGCGCCTGCGTCTCCGTTTCCGGCGGGGTCTCCCCCGTCTCCGGCACGGCCGTCTCCGAAGGCGTCTCTTCGCTGCCCGGCGCCTCAGTCACGTCCCCCGTTTCTTCCGAAGAAGGCTCCGGCGCTTCGGTCGCTTCCTGCGTGGGCGTTTCCTGTGAAGGCGTCTCCGTACCCGTGTCCGCCGGGGTCACGGAAGGACGCGTCGGTTCCGAAGGCCGCTCCGTCCCCGCCTGTCCGGTTTCCTCACCGACAGGGTCCGAGTAGGCCGCGGGATCCGTATCCACCAGCCCCTGCAGCATCTCGCAGCCGGACGCCAGCACAAGCAGCAGCGACAGGAAAAGCGCCAGTATTCGATCCATCTTTTTCATGATTCCTTTCCGCTCCCGTACAGTAGGGCCGCCGTGCCCGCCTTCCGGCGGCGGGGCGGTCATAAACGGTTCCTGCCGGAACCCGGGTGCCTGTCAGCCGGTTTCCCCGAGCAGCAGCCCGGCCAGCGCTTCCGGGCTTTCCGCCAGGAAAGCGGCGCCGGCCCGTTCCAGTTCTTCCCGGCTCCCGTATCCGTACAGCACGCCGACGGACGGGATGCCGAGCGCATTCGCGGCTTCCACATCGTACTTCCGGTCCCCGGCCATGACGGCTTCCCCGGGATCCCGGATGCCGAGGTCCCGCATGGCGTACCGCATGACGTCGATCTTCTCCGACCGGGTCACTTCGTCCATGGTCGCGCCGTAGACCCCGTCGAACAGCCCGGAAAGCCCGAAATGTTCCAGGATCCGTACGGCAAAGAGCTCCGGTTTCGACGTCACGAGGACCACTTTCTTCCCCGCGGCACGCAGCGCTTCCAGCATGGCCGGGACGCCCTCGTAGACCGCGTTCTCATAGATGCCTTTCGGCGCGTAATACGCGCGGTACAGCGAAATGGCGCGCGCGGCCTCTTCCGCCCCCATCCCGTAAAGGGTCCCGAACGACTCCGAGAGCGGCGGCCCCACAAAGGCCTTCAGCTTCTCCCGGTCCTCTTCGCGGATGCCCATCCGGGAAAGCGCGTACAGTACGGAATTGATAATCCCGGGCGAGGAATCCGTGACGGTCCCGTCCAGGTCAAGCATACAGTACCGGAACATCCCGTACCTGCCTTTACAGCGCGGCGAAAATGGCTTCTTTCAGCCCATCGTACGTGTCAAAGGACGGCAGGTCCGGGTTTGACGCGCGGATGGCGTCCGTCGTCCGGAACAGGAAGCCGGCTTTCGACGCCCGGATCATGGCAAGGTCGTTGAAGCTGTCCCCCGCCGCGATCGTGTCGAACCCGATCAGCTGCAGCGCCTGCACGGTCCGGAGCTTCCCGTTCCGGACCCGCATCTTATGGGCGAGGATCTCGCCGTCCGGCGCCACTTCCAGCGAGTTGCAGAACAGCTGGGGCATCCCGAGCTTCTTCACCAGCGGCTTCGCGAATTCCTGGAAGGTGTCGCTCAGGATCAGCACGGGCACTTCTTCCCGCAGTTCGTCCAGGAACGCCTTCGCCCCCGGCAGGGGGTCGATCCCGGAGATCACGTCCTGGATCTCTCGGAGTCCCAGCTTATGCTGCTTCAGGAGGTCGATCCTGTACCGCATCAGTTTATCGTAATCCGGCTCGTCCCGGGTCGTCCTGCGGAATCCCGGGATCCCCGTCCGCTCCGCGAACGCGATCCAGATCTCGGGGGTTACCACGCCTTCCATGTCCAGACAGACAATATTCATCCTGCGCTCCGTTCTTCCGCCTTCCGGCGGCACATTGTTGCTCCCGATAAAGACCCGCGGCGGGGCCGCCGCGCGCCTGAAACAGCCCTTTTTACGCTTCAGGGGCGGTCTCCGGACCACTCCGGGCGACCCTGCCCCAAAACGGTTTTACTTCCGGGCACCGCTCTTTTTTATTATATCCCGATTCCCCCATGCTGTCAACCGGATGGCCGACAGCAGCGCCGCGGCGAACAGGGGGACGGCCGGCCACGGGACCCCCAGGAAACGCGGCAGGTCCGTCAGGCAGAACACCGCGCCCGCGATGAGGCACGCCGCGAAGGCGATGGCCGCGCAGATCCGGGAGACCGCCGCGCCGAGAAGCGCCGTTTCGGCTTCCGACGCGCTCTTCTGCACCTTCAGCAGCAGCTCGCCCTCGTTCGCGAGTTCCAGGAATTCCGAGGCTTCGTTCGGCAAATGTGAGAGCCGGGAGCCGGAACGGGCCGCCGCCCGGATCCATTCGCGCGCTTTCTCCGCGCTGAGCCACTCCTTCATGCCGTCCTTCGCGGCATAGCGCGCCACGATCTCCATCACATTGGCGTCCGGGTCCAGGCCGGTCAGGGACCCCTGGATCACGATCAGGCTGCGCCCCAGCATGGTCAGCCCCGAGGGCAGGGTCAGCCGGTGCTGCTTCAGCAGCGCCAGGAACTCCTCCACAAGGGCGCCCATATTCATCTCCGCCATGGACATGGACTGGTATTTTTTGAAAAAGGCCCGGATGCTGCCGCGGATGGCCGCCTTATCCGGGGCGTCCGACTGCCCGGAAATGTCCAGCAGCGCGTCCGTCAGGCCGCGCGTATCCCCGTCATAGATCGTCCGGATGATCTTCCTGTAAAGTTCCGCTTCCCTTGGGGTCAGCCGGCCCATCATCCCCAGGTCCAGCCAGTAGATGATCCCGTCCTGCACCCGGATGTTCCCGGGATGGGGGTCCGCATGGAAGAACCGGTACTCCGTGATCTGGTCGATGTAATGGGTGATCAGCTTCTCCGCGATCTCCTTCCGGTCGTAGCCGTCCGCCTCCAGGCCTTCCCGGTCGTCCACCTGCCGGCCGCCGACGTACTCCATCACCAGCACGGAAGGGGTGCACAGCGATTCGAACACGGCCGGGCACGAGGCGTACCGGACGCCTTCGCAGTCCGCCCGGAACTCTTTCAGGTGCTCCGCTTCCCTGGTAAAGTCCAGTTCTTCCTTCGCGGCTTTCCAGAGCTGCTCCAGCACGTCCCGGAAATCCACGGATCCCCCGGCCGGCGTCACGCGAAGCAGCCCGGAGGCGTTCTTTAAGAGCCGTACGTCCCGCTCCATCGTTTCATAGAGGCGGGGCCGGCGGATCTTCAGGACGCACCTCCGGCCGTCCGGAAGGACCGCGGTGTGGACCTGGGCAATGGAAGCGGCCCCCACGGGCGTCCTGTCCAGGGATCCCAGCACCTCCTGCCAGGGTTTCCCCCACGCTTCCTTAAGGATCTGCTCCACCGTCTCTTCGGGCATGGGCGCGGCTTCCGTCCTCAGGCTCTCCAGCGCCTTGCAGTATTCCCGCGGCAGCAGGTCTTCCCGAAGCGAAAGGATCTGCCCGAGTTTTACGTAGGTGGCGCCCAGGTCTTCAAAAATCTCCCTGAGCTTTTCCGGGGTCAGCCCCCTGTCCAGCCGGTGTTTCCGAAGCACCGCGAGGATCTCCCCGACCCGCGCGCCGTCTTCGAGGACCGCACTCATTTTATGCTTCTTCCTCCAGCGCTTTCAGCTTCTCAAGGAGCGCTTTCCGCGCCTCCGGCGTCATATGTTCCACGTCCGGCATGTCAGGCGCTTCTTCCTGCCCTTCCGACCGGTACGATTCATGCTGCTCCTTCGCTTCCTCCGCCGCTTTCTCCATGTCCCGCTTCAGCTCCTCGTTCAGGACTTTCCCGCGGTTCACGGCGTCTTCGCCGCGTTTCGCAAGCGCTTCTCCCTGTTTTAACAGGGTTTTGCCGAGCTTTTCCGCCTGTTCCAGGCCGATATCCACGATGCCGGCGCCGGCGTAAAGGATTTTCTTCAATGCGTTTCCGAGTTCTTCGATCATGTTCGGTCTCCTTCCTGCCAGTAATCTTTAATACTCCGAAAGAACCCGCGTCCGGCCCTTCCCGGGTTTTCGGAGGCAGCGGCTTCTCTCACCCGTATCTTACCGCATCCGCCGGTCAAAGTCAATCACGGAAGGAAGGGCGGGCCAATCCGCGCAGCCTTATCCCTGATTGCCGGAAGGGCAGGAATCCTTTCTCATCAGCGTCCGCATCAGAAAGGCAGCGGGCAGATCAGTTCATTCCCGATCTGCCCGCTGCCGCAGGCGTGTATCGCTTCCCTTCGATGCGAAAGTCTCATGCTGTATCAGGCGCTTTATGCCCATACTTTTCCAGATAAGTGCAGAAAGCGCTGTGAAATGCTTTCTTCTTCCCTTTGGAGATCCGGAGCGTTTCCCTGCCGACACGTACTTCGGATTCTTCCAGCTCTGTAACATGAATCAGGTTTATCAGATAACAGGCGTTGCAGCGGACAAAAAGCCGCGGATCCAGCAGCTTCTCCACAGCTTTCATGCTGCTGTACTGCGTAATGTCCCCTTCCGTGGTGTGATAGACCAGGTGATGTCCGTCCGTTTCAATATATCGGATATCGTTTTTTTGTATCCGGTATGTATGATGTCTCGTGGCAATCCTCAGGAAGCGGTCCTCTCCCGGGATCAAATTCTTCAGCAGCCGTGTCAGTTTCACGGAAAAAACCGGATATGCATCAGACATCAGAACTGTGTATTCCTCATCGAAACAGCAGTCTGCAGCCGCGGGCAGTGCGGGTACTTCCAGAAGAACAACGGCAGCGGATGAGATCCTGGTCTGAATTCTTCCCAGGAAGTCCGTTCCGCCGCCATTGATCATATGGCTGTCTATAAAAACAATGTCATATGCATGACAGCAGTGCTTCAGGAAAGAAGCGCAGTCCGCAAAAAAGCGGGCAGAAAACGTGACACCGGATTCTGCTTCATACTGCTTCAAAAACGTATCGAGGCGTTCTGTAAACGCCTCCTGATCCTCCACAATGGCAGCCGTTATCATAACCTTCCCCTTCCAGCCGGATTCACCCTTTTCCTGTTTCGACCCTTACCGCCAGGCCGGCCGGAACCGGCCGGTCTGAACCATGAAAACCCCATATCGAATGGGAACGGGGAGGCGGTTACCGCCTCCCGCCCCGTCCATCCATACACCGCACTTTAAAGCTTAAAGCAGGACACCGCATTGACCGCGTCCTGCCCTGCATCACAGCTCCATCGTCCTGCAGACCCTCTTTACGGATTACTCCTGAAGCCTGGGTGTGGATCCTGTCCATGTCCCGAATCCGAAAGCCGGATCCTGCCACCAGAGAAAATCCCTGTAGACCAGGTCGGCATCCATCAGGAAAACCGTTTCCTGCGTCTCCGGATCCGCGACCGTGAAACGGAATGCGCCGACCGCGCTTCCACGGGCATTCAGCCCGTCCAGGACATCCACGGTTTCCCGGACAATCCGGTTCACCGCATCCGGCTCTCCTGTGAAACCTGCGCCATCCACGTCCATCCGGACGAAATATCCGCCCAGAGGATTGATGGACACCTCCAGGATTCTCAGCGGCAATCCTTCGTCCCGGAATGCATCCTCCAGTACGTCTGCCGTCTCCTCTTCGGAGGAACCCGGAACACTTCCGGAAATGCGGACAGAATCCTGAAACCCCTCCGGTATGTTGAAAAAGTCGAAGACTGTCGCATCATAAAGAACCGTCCCCTGTGCATCCACGATCCGGTTAGCGACCGCATGGACGCCCTGCAGGAGCGCTTCCTCCGAAGCCGCCGCGCGACGGACCGCATTCCTTACAGTCCGTAGGTCCAGAATGTCGCCGGCGCCCGGTGCCGGATCTGAAGATGTGCGGATGGAGATGTACAGCGTCCCTCCGTCCATCCGGATCTCTTCCGGGGTCAGCCCTTCTGCAAGCAGCGTTTCCCGGAGAGACTGTTCCGGCAGTTCATGTTGTTCCTGCTGTTCCAGATCGCTGCTGGACAGCCGGCCTGTCCCGTTCGCATTCACGATCGCAATGACGAATGTGAAAACGGCCGCGGCCAGCAGGATTGCGCCCAATGATAACCAGATTTTTTTTGTGTTCATTTCTAACCTCCCATATTCCTGATAATCAAGAAAAACCATGTGCTGATACCGTGACGCAAAGCCCGCTTCCGTCTCAGGTTATCCCGCAGGCGGGAGGACGACCCGTTTACCCGCCAAACGCCCCGGATATCATTTTTTCTTTTACAACACTTTGTTGTAAATCCACGCCCCTGTGATAAGACCGGTCGGTACGGATGACGCCTCCTTATTATGCCGGCGCACCGGAATCGAAGCACCTCCTGCCGGTTTCGCTATAGATTATACCAATATCCCTTACATTTGTCAAGTCCGATTATGTCGTCTGTGTGTCCGATTATGCCGGTACAGGCCATAAACTGTCTTTCGCCGCCCTGCCTTACGCTTTCCGGTCGATCAGCCACCGGATGAACAGCCCGACCGGGATTCCGGCCAGCGCCCCTGCGGAGAGGAATCCGAAGAAGAAGCTGCCGACCCCGGACGACTGCAGTTTCAGGAACCCGTTTGTCAGGGGCTTGAACAGCGGCGGGTAAGGGATCTCGTCGGAATCCGCCGTCGCCAGCATCGAGTACAGGAACATGAGCAGCGCCAGGGCGGGCAGGATCCCCCTCAGGATGTGCTTGAACGGGGTGCCCAGTTTCGCGGTCAGCAGGATGACCGCCGTCTCCGCGGCAAGCGCCGCGGCCGCGAGCAGTGTAAATGAGAGCGTATCCCAATGTGTTAAGTCAATCATATCGTCCTTTCCCCGGTTCTTTCCGGAGTGATTTCCCGGTCGTCCGTCCGGCGGCCGGCTCTTACTCCACGTCCATTTTCATGACGTTCGTTACGCTGAACGGCAGCAGCCCGCCGCCGTATTTCTTCGCGCCCGCTTCGAACCCGATATGGAGTTTCCCGTTCCGGTACTCCAGGTCCTCGCTCATATGGGGCGCCTTCACCGTGCGGGTCTCCCGGGACGCGTCCAGATACACGACAGGGACCTCCCCGGAATCCACAGAGAAGGAGGAATCCGCTTCCCCATCCGTCCGGAACATGCGGAGCATGGACGCATTCAAGCCTGCCGAGCAGGACAGCACCGCGGTCCCGTCCGGGAGCACAGCAAAGCCCTGCACTTCGTCGCAAACCGCGTACGCCTTCTCCGGGCTTTCGGTATCCCCGATCCCGAACGGGCCGTCCTCCGACAGCCGGTACGCGAAGACCATGGCTTCGAACGTCCCGTCCGCCGTCGTCCGGATGTGGGATTCGTCGGTCTCGTACCCGTCCGCGTGGTATTCGCCCACATAGAGCATCCGGCCGTCGGAAGAACAGAACGAAGCCCGGCAGGGCACGCTGAAACGGCCGGTGAACCGGACCGTATCCCCATCCGCCGCTTCCGTCACGGCGGCGGCGTCCAGGACGAAGATCTTCTGCGCGTTGCTGATGTAAATGTATTTCCCGGCCGCCGTAAACCCGCCCGCGTGACCCGTATAGGGGGTGCCGTCTTCATTTTCCAGAAGGATCTTCGTGACGCGCCCGTCCGGGGCGATCCGGTAAATCCTGGAGTTCTGTCCGCCCGGCATATAGCCGCAGACCAGGGTCTCGTCCGAGCCTTCGAAAGCGGTGACGCCCTGCGGGACGAAATCGTTCCAGAGGTCCGGGATCTTCGCGCCGCGTTCCGCCTTCCCGTAAAAATCCGGATACACCAGCGGGCCCGCGAACAGGCAGACTGCCGTATAGACCAGGACCAGGGCCGCCAGCACGATCCCTGCAATGGCCAGGACCCTGCCGGCCTTCCCTTTCTTCCCGGAAACTTCCTTTTTCATCTGTTCTTCCTCCTCCGTCCCGCTCCGTAAACCCTTCCGGGCCTGTATTCATCCGCATTTTCCGGGCGGAAACCTGTGAAAAGCGGCAGGAGCCGGAGCTTCGCCCGTTCCTGCCGCCGCATGTTCAACCGAACCTGTTACGATTCTTTCTTGTCTGCCCAGTTCGCGCCCTTGTCGCCGGTATCCTTCAGCGTATAGGCGGGATTCGGGGTGCTGACCTTACGGAAAATGGTCTCGTCGCTGTACTCGCCGCTCGCGGCCTTCACCACGGTCTTCTCGCTCATGGGTACCTTGAACTCGAACACATGGCTGCCGTACTTGGTCTCCAGCTTCTCGCCGTTCACGAAAAGGGTCACTTCGTTCTGGTTCGTATAGACCTTCACCGTGATCTGGTCTTCCGTCCGGTCCACGAACCGCTTCGACGCGATATGGAGGAACGGGTCTTCCGACCAGTATGCCTTATAGAGATAGAAGCTGTCCTTCCGGGTCTTCCGGTCAAATGTGACCAGGCCCTTGTGGTTCATGCCGGGCTCGCCGCCCTGGTTCCGCGCGTCCGCCGCGAAGTCGAACATGTTCCACACATGGGTGGCCCACATCCACGGATGGCGCTCGAAGCACTCCAGCATGTATTCGTGGTAAATGGCCTGGTACTCTTCCGTGTGGTCGCCGCGCTTCGGATGCGAGGAATGCAGGTTCGGCATGCCTTCACAGCCGTATTCGCTGTAACCCAGGCAGCGGTCCGGATAGACCGTGTGGAAGAAATTCATCCAGGCATCGTTCAGGAACAGGCCTGGTACGTACCAGCCGAGGTACAGGTTCCAGGACACCACGTCCGTGATGTGCGCGGATTTATTGAACGGTCCGCACATGGCGTAGCAGGCGAGGGTCGTGAAACGGGTCGGATCCATCTGGTGGCACAGGTCGTTCAGGACCTTGTGGTTGTCCAGCATGTCCTTCTTGTCCTTCGTGCTGATGGTGATCTCGTTCGAGACGCCCCAGCAGACGATGGACGAATGGTTGAAGTTCTGGGTGATCAGCTCCTTCATCTGGGAAATGGTGTTCTCCCGTCCGTTCGGCATATGCTCGGAAATGTACGGGATCTCCGCCCAGACGACCATGCCCCGCTCGTCGCAGAGGTCATAGAAATACTGTGCGTGCTGGTAATGGGCCAGACGGATCGTGTTCGCCCCCATCTCGCAGATGATGTCCATATCCTCGAGGTGGTCGGCTTTCGAAATGGCGTTGCCGATGCCCTTGCGGTCCTGGTGGCGGGAAACGCCGCGCAGCGGGTAAGACTTGCCGTTCAGGTAGAAACCGGTCTTCGCGTGGTAGTGGAAGTCACGGACGCCGAAACGGGCGGAAACCATATCGACAGGCTCCCCGTTCTCAAGCAGCATCGCCACACAGGTGTAAAGGTACGGATCCTTCACGCCGTTCCACAGATGCACGTTCGGGATCTCCAGCGTCATCTCGGTCTCTTTCCCGTCCGCGCAGGATTCCGCGACTTTATTGCCCTCGCTGTCCAGGATGGACACGACGACGGTCCCGGCCTCATTTGCCCAGGTCTTCACGCCTACGGTGCCCTTCTCATAGCCTTCTTCCGGCTTCGCGGTGACCTGGAGGCCGATGCCGCCGTAATAATCCAGGTCGAAGTGCTTCTTACTGGCAATGATCAGCGTGACGTCACGGTAAATGCCGCCGTAGAAGGTGAAGTCCGCCTTCTGGGGGTAGACACGGTCGTTCGGCCGGTTGTCTACGGTGATCTTCAGCTCGTTCTGGTCTTTCAGGAACTCTGTGATCTCCTTCCGGAACGTGCTGTAGCCGCCTTCGTGCGCCATAACCTTCTGCCCGTTCAGCACCACTTCGCACTCGGAGTTTACGCCTTCGAACTGAAGGTACACGCACTCCTTCGCCGCGTCGAATACCGGCTTTTCAAAGGTTTTCTCATAAAGCGCCGTAGTTCTCAGGTAATCATTGCCGCCGTCCTGGCCGTCAATATTGTTCCAGGTATGGGGCACGTCCACCTTGATGGGCTTCTTCCCGGGCAGGGTAAACATCCACCCGGGGTTTAAACTGATCGTTTTTCTCATGGGGATCTCCTTTTTCTGAATGACGCGCGGTCTTTTTCGGTTATCATAACCGATTTTCGTGATTTTGGCAAGAGTCACAGCGCAAATGACGGATTTTCCGGATTATCTTGCACAAAAAATGTCCAAATCTCCGGAAAGGCACGGCCTCCTGCCCCTTCCCGCAGATAAAGGGCGGTTGTCCACCGCCCCTTACCTTCTGAAATGTCATTATTTTGCCGCGCTCTTCCGTACGGACGGCAGGAACGCGCCGATGACCAGGATCAGGTCCGCCGCCACGAAAGCAGCCGCGGATACGACCATGGCGTAGAAGACGCTCCAGCCCGTCGCGTTCTGGGAGTTGTAGGAGAACAGGCCGGCGACCATCAGGATCCGGCTCAGGATCATGCTGCCCATCACCGCGGAGAACAGGGCCACCGCGCCGAGGATGGCAAATGTGCTGACGACGTCATGGTTGCCGAGCAGCGTCGGCGTCCACATGGCCACCAGGCACAGCAGCACACTGCCGATGCCCATGAGGACCAGCATGGGGGTCCCCTTCAGCGCGTAGGCGCTGGAATACCCGTTCGAAACCAGCATGGCGATAACGCCCACGATTCCGGCGATGGCCGCGATCAGGAGGAACCATCCGCCGACGTGCTGTTTTTTCAGTAAGTTACCCATGTTACTTAGCCTCCTTGTTCTTCAGTCTGGAAATGACCGCAAGCACGGTGAACAGCGCGAAGAGCACGCCGAAGCCGATCTCCGCTGCCTGGTAGGCGGTCCGCCAGAAGACCGGCAGCTTCACGACATGGGTCGTCGCGTCGTAGCGGTTCATCAGGTTCGACTGGCTCATGGCGAACAGGACCTTATGAACGGCTGCCTTGATCGCTTCCTGGGCCTTCAGGTCGCCCTTGAAAAGCTCCGCGTTGACGGTGGAGCCGTCCACCTGGTTCGCGAACCGGCCGCCGTCCAGCGTGGTGTTCGTGTAGAAACCGGACATGCCGCGGGTATCGAAGCAGGTCGTACCGGAAGTCAGGACCGCGCCGTAGATGTCGAAGTCATCGTAGATATCGGTGACCGCGTAGCCGCGGAAGCCCCATTCCTTCGCAAGGATATCGGTCATCAGGCCGACGGACGCCGTGCACTCCACGGGGCCGATCTTCGAGAAGGAGATCATCAGGCCTCTCATGCCCTGGTCGAATTCCGGGGTGTCGTACTTGGTCGCTTCGAACGCGTACTGGTACGCGCGGAGCTCCACCTCGCGGGCTCTCTGCTCGGTCATGTAGGGGGCGACGCCGGAACGGTTCGTCTCCTGGTCGTTGAACGCGTAATGCTTGGGCGCGGCGATCAGGCCGTACTGCAGCGCGCCGATGGCGAATTCCATGGCGGTGACGCCGGAAAGCACCGGGTCTTCGGAGTAATACTCGCCGTTCCGGCCGTTGTAGGCGTGGCGGTGGGTGTTCAGGCCGGGGCCCCAGAGGATCGGGATGCCGACGAACAGGGATTCTTCACCGATGAACGCGCCGATCCTGTAGCAGAGTTCCGGATTGAAGGAAGACGCCATCAGGGGGCTGTTCCCGAAGACTTCCGGATGCCAGTTCCCGTTCTTGTCGTTCTGGGCGATGGTCCAGGGCGCGGTGGTGTCCTTCGACGCGTTCAGGCTGACGGCCACGCCATTGCCGGCGTTCTCCGTCATGTACGTCTCCACCGTGCCGATGGTCTCGGCGCCGGGGATGGACGGGCCGCCGTACGTCGCGAGGTACTGCGCCTCTTCGAGCGTCATGTTCCGGATCAGCTCATCCCATTTCTCATCATCATAGTCCACGCCCCACATCTCATAGAAGCGGGCGCCGTTGCCTTCGTTCCAGATCACGGAGGAGGTGTCGTCCGTGGTGGAAATCGTATAGTACTTCCCGTTCAGCAGGTCGATGAGCTGCTGGTTCGTCAGGGTCATCCCGGTATAGCTCTTCGGCCAGGTGCCTGCCCAGTCCGCGCGGGACAGGTACGTCACCTCGCCCTTCTGGAAGTAGTTCCAGTCCGCGTACGGGATCCGGTTCGTGATCTTCTCGCCGGTCTTGGAGATGGAGAACGCCGTCCGGGCGATAAAGCTCTCGTCAATGTCCTTCTCGACCGCGTAATCCGCGTTCCCGTCGACCTTCAGGCCTTCCTTCACCATGATGTTCTTCAGGGCTTCGTGGGCGCCGTTGCCGACCGCGAAATAATACTTGCCGGGATCCAGGACGTAGCCGCCTTCGCCGTTGTTCAGCGAAGAATCGTAAGAGGCAATGTACTGGAGATCCACCTTCACCGTCACAGTCTCGGACGCGCCGGGCTGGATGATGCCGCTCTTCTCATAGTTCAAAAGCTGGATGGCGCTCTTCTCGAGGCCGCCCCGCTCGTAAGGCGCCTTGCCGTAGATCTGGACAGAGGTCTTGCCGGCCGTCTTGCCCGTATTCGTAACCTTCACCTTAAATGTGGCCGTGGCGTCGATAGAACCGTTGCTGTTCTTCACGACTTCATACACGGGCTCGCCGTCAAACGCGAAACCGAACGTCGTGTAGGACAGGCCGAAACCGAAGCCGTACGTCACTTCTTCGTCGTAATTCCAGTCGCCGGAAGACGCGTACGCGCCGGTTTTGGAAGAGGCGTTCCCGGCCCCGATGACCGAATCATAGTAACGGGTCTCATAATACCGGTAGCCGACATAGATGCCTTCCGCTTCCATGATGTACATGCCGGTGTTCCCGCCGAAGGTGCCGCCGCCGCGGCTGACCTTATCCGCCGCGTTCGCGTAGCGGAAATTGCCCATGTTCTGCATGGCCGGGGCGCTCATGTTCTTCGCGGTGAAAATGTCGAACATGCCGCCGCTGGGGTTCACCTTGCCGCATAGGATGTCCGCGATGCCGAGCATGCCGTACGCGCCGGGCGCGCCGATCCAGAGGATGGCATCCACATCCGGGTCGTTCTTCAGTTCCGCGATCTCGACGGAGGCGGAGCTGTTGATCAGGACGATGACGCGGTCGGAAGCTTCCTTCGCGAGCGCGATGGCGTCCCGCTCGTTCTGGCTGAGCGCCAGCGGCTCATCCATGCCGAGGCCTTCCGCGACGCCGCCGGGCAGGTAGTCGTGGGATTCGCCGCTCGCACGGGAGATCACCACGATCGCGGCGTCCTTATACTGCGCGAAGCTGCCCTTGTAGCCCGCGTTCACGGCCGCGATGTCGGAGAGCGACGGCTCACGGGGGTCAAAGAGCTCTTCGGCGCCTTCATTGTACTCATGATGGTACTTCTCCAGGAGCTTCTCATAGATCTCGATCATGGTGGGGTTCACTTTGTATCCCGCGCCGTCGAAATCGAATTCGTCCCCGGTCCAGGCGTTCATGGTCAGGCCGATGGTCACTTCACCGGTCTGCCAGTTCGTGGACGCGGAGTCCGCGATCGTGGACGCAAAGCTGGTCCGGTTGTCCCTGAGCGCCTGCTCGAGGGTGATCACGGGGCCCCATACCTTGACGCCGAACGCACTGCCGAGTACCGGCTTATGGCTGCGGATGCCGAAGAGGGTGACCGAAGATCCCGAAGCAAGCGGAAGCGCCTGGTTCTCGTTCTTCAGGAGCACGGCGCCTTCGTACGCCTGCTCGCGGTTCAGGTCAATGGCTTTCTGGATCAGGGCGTGGGAATTCCCCGTCCCGTCCGCGTTCAGCACTTCCTTGGAAGGTTTGAACTTGTCATACAGCGCGCCGTCGGATTCGATGCGCTCCGACTGCGTGCCAAGGTACGTGTCAATCGTGGCGGAGTTCGCTTCCAGCGCCTGTCCCGCTATGATTGAGAGGGCGAGGAGAAAGCACATAAGCGCGCTGAGTCCCCGCCAGAGTCCGGTATGTTTCACCTGTAGTTCCTCCTTGTTGTTTTCAGCCTGATGGCATTTTCTTCGCATATTATACCAGATAATGGAAATATATGTAAGTAGTAATCATTTCCTAAAGCGTGATTTATCTGAAACTGTCTCTGTTTCCATAACATAAGCAGACTGTAAATAATCGTGGTTGAACGGCTTTCCCGCCTGCCGTACGCCCCTTTCCCGGGCTCTTTACGGAAAATGCGGCCGCCCCGGGCCGAAGGCTTTCCCTCCTCCCCGCGCTCACAGATAATGGTCTTCCGCGGACGTCTTCCGGACGACCAGGAAAGCGATGACGAACATGGCGAGGATAAAAGGCAGGAAGAGCCACGCATAGCGCGCGTCCTCAAGCGTGGCCAGGAAATCATAGGCCCCGTGCAGCAGCGCCGGTACGACGACCGCCAGGACCCTGTAACGGGAAGACCGTGCCGCGTCCCCTTCCCGCTCCGCCTGTCCCGCGAGCCCGTACCAGAACCCCATGAACACGCCGAAACAGCAGTGCCCGGGCACGCTGGTCACCGCGCGGGCAAGGGCGGTCGCGAACCCGTACTCCGTGACATAGAGGATATTTTCCCAGAGGGCAAAGCCCAGGGAGACGAAGGCCGCGTAGACGATCCCGTCGAACCGGCAGTTGAACGCCGCGGCGCGCCAGGTCTTCCGCTTCAGCACCAGGTACTTGAAGCCCTCTTCCGCGAACGCGACGACCCCGAAATACAGGATCCCGTTATAGAGGAGCGTGTCTTCTTCCAGGAACAGGTCCATGATGTAGATCCCGACCCGCTCCGCGAAGGAAGCCAGCGCCGTGGAGACCACCCCGATGGCCACAAGCGTCAGCAGGAGCCCGATCGGTTCCGCTTCGAGCCGGTCCTTCCGGTACACATAGACCAGCAGGGCCAGCGCGGGCAACACCGCCGACAGGATCAGCAGCGGGTTGAGGGAGAGAAGGAAAAACATGGTGCCTCCTTTTCTTTAAAAACGGGGGAGTGCGTATGCACACACTCCCCCTCTTCTTCAGGGCATCTGATCCGTCAGCGCCCCCGTTTCATGCCTTCCGCTGTACAGATCAGCGTCAGCGCTGTTTCTTTTTCTTCCTGCGGGTGGCAAGAAGCCCGATCCCGAGACCCGCCGTCGCCAGGGCGCCTGCGCCAAGGCCGATCCACAGCGGGGTGTTGTCGGGTTCCGTCTCCCCGGGTTCATCCGTGGGCGGGACGGTCGGCCGGTCGGTGGGCCGGTCGGTCTCCGGCGCCTTCGAGGACTCCGGCACCGTTTCGCGGATCACCACTTTGCCGATCTTGGACACCACGACCGTGTAGTTGTCCACGGACGCGGGCGTCTTCTGGGAGGCGCCGTTATACGTCGTCTTCACATAGCTGATGGTGCCGCCGGCATCGATCTTCACGCCCGTGCCGTCGCCGAACACGATCACCACGCCGTTCGCGTATTCGCCGGCGTCCTTCTTCCCGCTCGCGAGGTACTGGATCTCAACGGCTTCGTTCCGCGCGACGCCGGTCACATTGACCGTGCCGGCAAGTACGGTGTCGGTAATCTCCTTCCCGTCGTAGTCCTTCTCGTAATCCGCGGTCGTGACCCGGATCTCCGCCTTATCGATCGTGAGCGAATATTCGGAAACCGCATCCGCGTAGTTCGGGTTCGTCGCCCGGACGATCACGCGTACGCTCTCCTCCGGGTAGGTGGCCGACGGGGCTTCGATCCGCCAGCTGATGCCGCCGTCCGTGCTGAACTGCATCTGCGTGCCTTCCGTCACGGCGGGCGTGATGTCCAGCGTATGGGCGGTGCCGTCGTAAGGCACCTTCACGCTGCTGCCGATGAACGTCAGGCCGGCGGCCTTCGTAATGGTCAGGGCGGCGCTGACATATTTGACAATGTAGTTGCCCTGCTCTTCCTCGCCTTCCGGCGTGATCATGTACGTACCGGCGTTCTCGCCTTCCTCCCTGGTGACCTCATACTTGAGGATATCCGAGGTATCCGTCCCCTTCAGGCCGGTGACCAGCACCGTCAGGGCGGGATCCTCCGCACCGTAGGACTTCGCGCGGTTCTGCGCGGTGACGGTCACTTCCGCGGGCTTCACGGTCAGCGTGTAGGTCGCTTCCGCCGTCTCGTAGTTCTCACCCGACGCCCGTACCCGTACGGTTACGCTGTCCGCCACTTCCCTGACTTCCGGCACTTCCTTCGTCCAGGTCTCCCCGTCGTCCGTGCTGTATTCGATCACGAGGTCTTCGTCGTCGATATTGACGACCGCCGCCTTTCCGTGGGCTTCGCCGTCATAGACGCCTTCGTAATCCGCCGCGGTCACTTTCAGCTCGTCGGACGTTTCGATGGTCAGCGTGCCGGGTTCGTACGTGACGCTGTAATTGCCCTGGGAAGCTTCCCCTTCGGGCGTGATCGCGTACGTGCCCACCGCTTCCCCTTCTTCGCGGGTCAGCTCGAATGTGAGCAGTTCCTTCACGTCCTCGAAGAACGGGTCTTCGGGCTCTTCTTCCGGCTCCTCGTCGCCATAGTCCATCCGGATGGTCGCCGTCAGCTTCGGATCCTTCTCGCCGAACGCCTTCACCAGGTCGTCCGCGCGGACGATCACCGCGATCGGCTTCACCGTCAGCTTATAGGCGGCTTCCTTCGTCTCGTAAGACGGGTTCGTCGCCCGGACCTTCACTTCCGTGCTGTCCTCGGCGTCCTTCACTTCCGGCGCGGTCTCCGACCACGTCTCGCCGCCGTCCGTGCTGTACTCAAGGAGCGTGTCTTCTTCGATGTTCACCGAAACGGTCCCGCCGTGGGATTTGCCGTCGTAAACGCCTTCATAATCCTCAACGGTCAGTTCCAGCTTATCCGCCACTTCGATCGTCAGCGTCCCGTTTTCGTACGTGACCGTGTAATCGCCCTGCAGTTCTTCGCCTGCCGGGATGATCGCGTATTCGCCGGGCGTCTCGCCTTCTTCGCGGCTGATGGTGTATTCGATCAGGGCCGCCAGATCTTCTTCTGCCGTTTCCTCGCCTTCCGCGGGTTCCTCACCCTCTCCGGCGCGGCCCGGCGTAACGGTTGCGGTCCATTCGGGATCTTCGTCCCCGGCGGCCTTCGTAAAGTCGTCCGCCTTCACCGTCACCGGCGCCGGTTTCACGGTCAGCGTATACGTCGCTTCCGCGTCCGTGTAGTTCGGGTTCGACGCCTTCACAAGCACGGTCGTGCTGTCCGCGACGTGGGTCACGGTCGGGAAGGCCTCCAGCCAGGTCTCGCCGCCGTCCGTGCTGTAAAGCAGCTGGACGGTCTCGTCCACATTGACGGCTGCCTCGGTCCCGTGCGCCTGTCCGTCGTACACGCCTTCGTAATCCGTACCTGTCACGGCAAGCGCGTCAGAGACTTCCACCGTCAGGGTACCGCCTTCAAATGTGACCTCGAAATCCTGCTGGAGCGCTTCGCCGGTGACCGTCACCGCATAGGTGCCGACCGTCTCGCCCTCCGCGCGCGCGGCTTCATACGCGAGTACCGGCGCGGGGATCTCTTCGTCCCAGTCTTCCGGAAGGACCACGGACGCGGTCAGCGCCGGATCCTCCGTCCCGTAGACCTTCGACAGGTCACCCGCCTTCACCGTCACCGGCGCCGGCGTCACGGTCAGCGTGTACGACGCCTCCTTCGGCAGGCAGGACGGGTTCGTCGCCCGGACCTTCACTTCCGTGCTGTCCGCCACA
>JAGDAW010000180.1 GCA_017959345.1 Lachnospiraceae bacterium
ATTTCGTTCGTAATGTGCGGGATCACCTGCACCCTGGACCCGAGGTATTCACCCCGGCGCTCCTTGTTCAGCACGTTCCAGTAGACCTTGCCGGTGGTGAGGTTGGAGAACCGGTTCAGGTCCTCGTCGATGAATCGCTCGTAATGGCCCAGGTCCAGGTCGGTCTCCGCCCCGTCCTCGGTCACATAGACCTCGCCGTGCTGGTAGGGGCTCATGGTGCCCGGGTCCACATTGATATACGGGTCCAGCTTCTGGGCGGCGACCTTCAGCCCCCGCGCCTTCAGCAGCCGTCCGAGCGATGCCGCCGTGATGCCCTTGCCCAGGCCGGAGACCACGCCCCCGGTCACAAAAATGTATTTCGTCATACGCGTCTGCTCCTCCATGCCAGGTTGGGGATCCTATTCCCACTCCACCGTCGCCGGCGGTTTGGAAGTGATGTCATAAACCACCCGGGAGATGCCGGGGACTTCGTTCGTGATCCGTGCGGCGGCCCGCTCCAGCACCTCGAAGGGAAGGCGCGTCCACTCCGCCGTCATGAAATCGTCCGTATTCACCGCCCGGAGCGCGGCCGTATACCCGTACGTCCCGGCGTCGCCCATCACGCCGACGGTGCGCGTGTCCGTCAGGACCGCGAAATACTGATCCGGCCGGCGTTCCAGGGCCGCCGCCGCGATCTCTTCGCGGAAGACCGCGTCCGCTTCCTGGAGCAGCCGGACTTTCTCCGCCGTGACTTCGCCGATGATCCGGACCGCCAGGCCCGGGCCGGGGAACGGCTGCCGCCATACCAGTTCGGGCGGGAGGCCGAGCGCGGTGCCGACGGCGCGCACCTCGTCCTTGAAGAGGTCCCGCAGCGGCTCGACCAGGGTCTCGAAAGAGATCTTTTTCGGCAGGCCGCCTACATTGTGATGGCTTTTAATGACCGCGGAAGCGCCCTTCCCGCTCTCGATCACGTCCGGGTAGATGGTCCCCTGGGCCAGCGCGTGGACATGGCCGATTTTCCGGGCCTCCTTCTCGAAGACGCGGATGAATTCCTTCCCGATGATCTTCCGCTTCCGCTCCGGGCTTCTGACGCCCGCGAGTTTCGAAAGGAACCGCCTGCCCGCGTTGACCCGGATCAGGCGGATGCCGAACGTCTCCCGGAAAATGTGTTCCACGAGGTCCCCTTCGCCCTTCCGGAGCAGCCCGTGGTCCACAAATACGCAGACCAGGTTCTGCCCGACCGCCTTATGCAGAAGCAGCGCGGCCACCGAAGAGTCCACGCCCCCGGAGAGGCCCAGCAGCACCTGCTTCCCCGAGAGTTCCGCGCGGTACCGGCGGACCGCCTGTTCCGCGAAATCCGCGGTGTCCCAGTCCCCGGCGCACCCGCAGATCGAGAAGAGGAAATTGCGGAGGATCCGCTTCCCGGCTTCCGTATGGGTCACTTCGGGATGGAACTGGACGCCGTAGATCCTTTTCGCGGTATTGCAAAGGGCGGCGCAGGGACACTGCCCGGTCTCCGCGATGGTCTCAAAGCCTTCCGGCACCCGGCTGATCCGGTCCGTGTGGCTCATCCAGCAGACGCTCTCTTCCGGGACGCCCGCGAACAGGGGGTTCTCCCGCACGCGCACCGCCGTCCGGCCGTATTCGCTGCCGCCTTCGGCCGGAGACACGGTCCCGCCCGCGAGATACGCGAGCAGCTGCGCCCCGTAAC
>JAGDAW010000181.1 GCA_017959345.1 Lachnospiraceae bacterium
CGTCATGGTCTACGGCGGCGAGGTCTGGGCGGAAGCCAGCCTCGACTCGGGGGCAGCCGGGATCGGCGGCGGCGCCCATGAGGAATTCGGGGCCTACGGCGCCGGCGGTTCCTATATCCAGTACGGCGGCAAAGTGACGGCGATCGGCCATACTGCCGCAACGGAAATCGGCGCAGCCGGGGTCGGCGGCGGCATGAACGCGGCCGGCGGGACCGTGGTCATTTACGACGGGGAACTGACGGCGACCGGCGGTGTCGGCGGTGCCGGGATCGGCGGCGGCAGACGCGGCCCGGGCGGGCCGGTGTACATTACCGGCGGGGTAGTGACAGCCACCGGCGGTGGGCCCGGGAACCTCTCTTACGGCGCGGCCGGCATCGGCGGCGGGACCGAGGCGGACGGCGGATCGTTCACCATGACCGGCGGGACCGTATACGCCTACGGCAACGGCTATGCCGCGGCCGGGGTCGGCGGCGGCTACAACGGCGACCTGGCGGGCGAAGTCCGCATTTCCGGCGGCACATTGTACGCCATCGGGACCTTCGGGTCCGGGAACACCTGCGGGGACGGCATCGGCCGCGGCGGGTATTCCGGGGATGCGGACGCGAATGTGATCATCAGCGGGACCGCGGTGGTCTACGCGCAGGGCGGGCTGGCGGCCGCCGACGCGAACAGCCAGGTTGCCGTCGCCATCCGCTCCAAAGACGCCGTTTCCATCTACGGCGGCGCGATGGTCTACGCGGGCAACGAGGCATTCGAATCGGTCCCGCTCAGGGGTGCTGCCGAACACGGCGCGCCCGGGGAATACCGGACAGCGAAGATCATGCCCTGCACCCATCCCGGGGAGACCTACACCATCACGCCGGCCGGCCATACCGGGCATTGCGCGTACTGTTATACGGCTTTCCATGAGGAAGCGCACACGCCCGACGGACACAACTGCTGTACCGTATGCGGGTACCAGGGGCCGCTGCCGGAGTTCATGAAGCAGTCGGTGGTCCTGTCCGGGCAGATCGGCGTCAATTTCTTCCTGAACCTGCCGGCCATCGAAGGCGTGGACTACAGTGAGAGCTATATGACGTTCGCGATTTCCGGAAGAGGGACGGTGACCGCGCGGGATGACTTCGACGCCGGGTTTATGAACACCAAGAACGAATACTACGGCTTTACCTGCTACGTGAACGCCATCCAGATGGCGGACACGATCACGGCGACGTTCCATTACGGCGACGGGCCGACGCTGGAGAAAACCTATTCCGTCCGGGAATACCTGGAGAAGTTCAGCGCGGAACAGGACCGGTTCGACGCCTGGACCATCGCGGTGCTCCGGTCTCTGGCGGATTACGGCCATTACATCCAGCCGTTCCTGTCCGAGGCAAACGGATGGACCATCGGGACGGATTACGCGGAAATGGACCTGCATTTTGCGGAAGACTATGATATCGAGGCGGTGAAATCCGCAGTCGCGGGTTACGCGATCCAACGCACGACCAGCACGGACATCACGAAGATCACGTATACATTGTCCATGGACAGCAGCACGGGGATCTTTGTGTATTTCCAGCCGGCGGAAGGGTTCACCGGGAATATCGTCTTTAAGGTGGACGGAAATGAAGTCACGGCCACGCGGAGCGGGGAGCGGTACCTGGTGAAGGTCACGGGCATCCCGGCGCACAGGCTGAGCACCGCGTACACCGTCACCGCGGAGACGGAGAACGGCGTGGCGAAGGCGGTGGTCTCGGCGCTGTCCTATGTGCAGGGGCTGCTGGCCGCGGAGATCTACCAGGGCAACGAGGACGTGCAGAACGCGGCCGCGTCGCTTTATTACTATTCCAAGGCGGCGGACGAATACAAACAGAACCAGTAAGGACAGGCCCTGACACCGTCCTGACATAAGAAAACACCGGACTGCTGCATGCACAACAGTCCGGTGTTTTTTTAACGGTATGGAACGGGACGGCCCGTTACTCGACCGTATAAGGCATTAAAGCGATATGACGCGCGCGCTTGATGGCGGTGGTCAGCGCCCTCTGATGGATGGCGCAGGTACCGGTGGCGCGTCTGGGAAGGATCTTGCCTCTCTCGGAGACGTACTTCTTCAGCTTCGCGGTATCCTTGTAATCGATCACGCCGGCGCCTTCCTGCGTCCCGCAGAAGACACAGACCTTCTTCTTGCGGCGGATGGGGCGCTTCTTAAAAGAAGTATTGCCTTCCTTCGACTCTGTTCTGTTATATGCCATGATAAACCTCCAAATGTCTGAACGTTAATTGAACGGGAGACCTTCGTCTTCCACGCCGTCCGGAATGTTCATGAAGCCGTCGCCGGGATCCCCGCCCTGGAAAGAGGGGGCGTGGCTCTTCGCTTCACGTTCCTGGAAGTTCCCGGAAAAAGTGGAACCGGCGTTCCCCTGGGACGCATTCCTGGACTCCGCGAATTCCTGCTCTTCTACGATGACCTCGGTGGTGTAAACTTTCTGTCCGTCACGGTTCGTGTAGCTCCCGGTCTGGATCCGGCCGGTCACGATGACTTTCGTGCCCTGGCGCAGATACTTCTCGGCGAATTCGCCCATCCGGTCAAAGGCCACACACGGGATGAAGTCCGCGGTCTGTTCGCCCTCCTGGGCGTTCCGGCGGCCCCTCCGGTCCACGGCCAGCGTATAACGCGCGATGGCCATCTGGCGCTCACCCTGTGAGTAACGGATCTCGGGATCCCTGGTCAGTCTTCCGCAAAGAATTACTTTATTCATCTTTTATCCTCGCAATCTTCAGGCTTCCTTCTTGACAATGAGGAAACGGATAACCTGCTCCATGATGCGGACGTTCGCTTCGATCTGTGCCGGCGCATCGAGGGGGGCCTCGAAATTCACGACATAGTAGAAAGCTTCGTTCATCTTCTGGATCTCATAAGCGAGTTTCTTTTTGCCCCAGTCATCCACGCTTTCGACGTTCCCGCCGAACCTGGTGACGTAGCCGCAGACACGCTCCATGGCAGCAGATCTTTCATCATCCTCGAGCTTATCGCCCAGGACAACTACTAACTCGTACTTGTTCATTCTTTTTACCTCCTTTTGGTCTCTGGCCCCGGTCTGACCCGGAGCAAGGAAATGATATTACACCACGAACGGTGATTATACAATGAGAACGGAAGAATTGCAAGCGGTTTTTTTCGGATTTGGCGGGAAATGAACGGGAAATATCGGAAAACAGGAAAATGACTTCCGGCCAGGCCGGGTGCGTGCCTTTACGGCGTGCAGCCCGCTCCGTTCCGGAAGTCAGCGCATCATACCGCCGGGCGCCTTCGGCTCCGCGGACGCACCGGTCCGGGGGCGGGAGGCGGCGTCCCGGGGAGGATTCAGGAGGGTATCGAATTCGATTCCGAGCGCTTCGGACAGAAAGGTCAGCTCAATATCCGTTACGAAACGCTTCCCGCATTCGATCTGCTGGACGGTGTTCTTGGTCACGGCCAGCCCCAGGAGCTGAAGCTGCCGCGCGAGCCCGTTCTGGGAGAGCCCGAGCCGCTTCCGGTAATAGGCAACATTTTCGCCGCAGATGTTGTTTTCGCCGGACGGGCTTTTGTTGATGAACATTCGGGACTCCTTTCCGAAGCGCGCCCCGCGGGTTCTGAACCGGCGGACAGGGTCTCCGGCGGTTCGCGGCAGGCTTCACATCGGACAGTATAGCCAATAATGAAAAACGGATGACATCCAGGAAATGTCAAAGTTGAATGATCGATGCACTTTTTTTGTTTTTTTGAGGATTCAGTCATCGATTATTTCACCACATGCGATGACGATATATCGACTCTATAAACGATCGGGAGCGGAAACGAAAGAGCGGCGGACGGGCAACCCGCTCACCGCTCATTCTTCGTACTTTCTGTCTTTGACCCATCTCGTAAAGTCGTCGGTCAGGTCCAGCTGGCTGCTGTCGAAATTCTTCAGCCGCCGTTCGATCGCCTGCCGTTTGTCCTGGAGCGCCGGGCTGACTTCCGCATCTGTCAGAAATTCCTCCGGAGACGTATCCAGCGCCCGCGCGATGCGGAGCAGCGTCTCGATGGAAGGAATGGAAACCGCCCTTTCGATATTCGACAGATATTTGTCATTCAGGCCGGCCTTTTCGCAGACTTCCGCCTGCTTCAGGCCCAGGAACCGCCGCCTGCGGGCAATGCGCCTGCCGATCGCGGCATAATCGATCTGGATATCCATTCGGAAACCTCCCGTGGTGATGGTGGGGCAACAGACCTCATACCCCGGAAATATGAAAATGGGATACCCGGACAGTGGGGACGCAAAGAACGGATGCGTACGCGCACGATCCTTTCCGCAAGTATAGCGCAAAAAGCCCGGGCAGGAAACCCGCAGAAAAATGAATAATAGATTTGCAGTGCGAATTCCGTGTTTTAATCGCGCCACGCGCGGGTGCCCGGAGGGGAAGGGTATATTAAAAAAGATGTACATTTTCCTTGACATCCAAAACCACGCTCTTTAAAATGGTGCACAGGGTACGGGCCGGCCCGGCCGGTCCCGCGTGAAGCGTCGGAAAATGTATATCTTGAATCATAAAGGAGAAGTTATGTTCCAGACACAGTTGAAGGAAGTATCGGTTTACCGCGCGGGCTGCGTCACCCGGCGCACCGCGTCCGTCCCGCTGAAGGCCGGGAAGCAGACGGTGCGGCTTTCGGGGCTGTCCGGCACCTCGGACGGCGCGTCGCTCCGCCTCCACGTACCGGAAGGCGTCACGGGCTCGAACGTCCAGGTGGAATACAGGACCGCGGACGCGCGGGAAGAGGAGAAGAAAGCGCTGACGGAGGCCATCGCCCGGCTGAAGCGGGACCTCGGGCTGAAGCAGAAATACATCTCCTTCTGGGAGAAGAACGCCATATTTACCGAGCGGCAGACGGACATTGCCGAAATGACGGCCTACCTGGAGAAACTGCCGGAGCGGATGGAATCGCTCTACCGGGAGACGGACGCCCTCACCGCGGAGATCGCGGAGAAGGAGAAGGCGCTTAAGAAGCTCCAGGAAACGCTGAACCTCCCGTACGTCACCGCGGAGCTGACCGCGGAAGCGGACGGGACCTACCCCGTGATGCTGACCGTCCTGGAGCACGCGGCGAACTGGAACCCCGTCTATGAGATCCATGCGGAGGACGGGACCGACAGCCTGCTCTTACGGCTCCGGGCGACGCTCCGGCAGGACACGGGGGAAGACTGGGAAGGGGTCCGGGTGACCCTTTATACCGGGAACCCGACGGTTTCCGGCACCATCCCGGTGCTGAACCCGGTCTATCTCCGGATCTATGAGCGCCCGCTCGCGAAGGGGCGCATCGCGATGCCCACGGCCATGAAGCTCAGCGCGAACATGGCCCGTGACGAGGCGGTGGCCGGCGGCGCCATGGAGGAATCCGTCATGATGGCCGACGCGGATTTCGGCACGTTTTCGGAAGTGAACGCCGGTTCCGGCACCGCCGTACAGGGCGATACGATGACGGAATACGCCCTTTCCGGGACGTGGGACGTAAAGAAGGGCCAGGAAATCGTCCTGGATATCGAGGAGAAGACGCTGCCCTGCCGGTACCATACGGTGGCGGTGCCGAAATACGCCTCTTCGGCGTTCCTCGCGGCGGAGGTGAAGTCCGTCCTCCTGACGGACCTGCAGAACACCGAGGCTTCCGTCTACCTGAAAGGGACCTACGCGGGCCGCGTTTACCTGTGTCCGGACCTGGCGGAGGAGACGTACGACCTCTCCCTCGGGACCGACGAAACCGTGAAGATCCGCAGGACGAAGAAGAAAGAGTACACGTCGACCGTCCTCCTGAAGGGCCAGAAGAAGACGGAGTACGAATACGAAACCGTCATCACTTCCGCGAAGGCGAAGACCGCGGACATCACGGTCCTGGACCAGGTCCCGCTGTCCGGCGACAAGACGATCGTCGTGGAGAAGGGCGACCTTTCCGGCGGGAAGGAAGACGAGAAGACCGGCATCATCCGGTGGTCGTTCCGGCTGGAGCCGAAGGCGTCGAAGACGATCCGGCTGTCCTGGCAGACCGCCTGGCCGAAGGATAAGGAGATCCGGGAGCGCTGACCAGGCGCTCCCCTTTTTCGCTTTCCCGCGGCGGCGCGCGGGGGCGCCCGGAAAGTCCTGATTTTTCTCCTTTTATTATCCGCGGAGTTGTGGTATGATATCTGGATACAACGGGACAGCCGGGGATATTTCCCCCGGAAACCGCTATCGGGAAGGAGGGATCATGGACGACAGACAGAACAATGTGCTGAAAACATTTTTCATATGGCCGCTTCTTCTGGGGCTCTTGTTGGTCGTGCTGACCGGGATCCTGTTTTTCCTGGACGTCCGCGCGGGGTATATCAGCCTGGGCGCGACCGTGCTTTATTACGGGATCGCCCTGGCCCTGTATTACCTGAACCGGAGGACCATTATCCAGAAGGCCGCGCAGATCGGGCGCGCGTTCGGGAACATGCAGCAGGAGCTGATGCAGGTCGCGGACATCCCCCTCGCCATGTGCCAGGGGACCGGCCTGGTCTTCTGGGTGAACCCGGAGTTTTCGCACCAGTTCGGGAAGGGCGCGGACGGGCAGAACCTGACGGCGCTGTTCCCGGAAGCCGGGGCGCGGGATTTCAGGAAGGGCGGCATCATCCGGACCGTCCGCGACGGCCGCACCTATGACATGAACGTGGTGCCGCTTTCCGGGGAAGGCATGGAAGACCTGGACGAGACCGGCACGGGCACCGTCTACGCGGTCTATTTCCAGGACCGGACGGAGGAGATCGCCATCAGCCGGAAGTTCGAGGAAGAGAAGGCCGTCATGGGCCTCATCTATTTCGATAATTACGAGGAAGTCATGGAGGGCGTGGAATACGTGCGCCGCTCCCTGCTGACCGCGCTGCTCGAACGGAAGCTGAACAAATATGTGTCGTCGATCCACAGCGTCACCCGGAAGCTGGAGAAAGACCGGTATTTCCTGGTCATGCCCCAGGAAGCCCTCTGGCAGATGGAGGAGGACCGTTTCTCCCTGCTGGAAGAGATCAAGACCGTGAACATCGGGAACGACCTCGCCATGACCATCAGCATCGGCATCGGCATGGGCGGGGATACGTATGAACAGAACTATGAATTCGCGCAGTCGGCCATCGATATGGCGCTCGGGCGCGGCGGCGACCAGGTGGTGGTGAAGAACGGCCCGGACATCCGCTATTTCGGCGGAAAGACGAAGAGCACGGAGCGGAACACCCGGGTGAAGGCGAGGATCAAGGCCCACGCGCTGCGGGAGCTGATCGAGGCGAAGGATACGGTGCTCATCATGGGCCACCCCCTGGGGGATATGGACTGCCTGGGCGCCGGGATCGGCATCTACGCCGCGGCCGCCTATTCCGGGAAGGAGGCGCACATCATCCTCGGCGAAGTCACGGGGAGCCTGCGCCCGGTGCTGGAGACGTTCGAAGGGAATACGGACTACCCGGACGACCTCTTCATCACGCCGGAGATGGCGCTGGAGATCATCGACAGCGATACGCTTGTGGCGGTCGTGGACACGAACCGGCCGAATTATACCGAATGCCCGGAGCTCCTGGCCCGGACGAACCAGGTCGTGGTGATGGACCACCACAGGGTCGGGAAGGACGTCATCGAGAACGCGCTGCTGTCCTATGTGGAGCCGTACGCGTCCTCCGCGTCCGAACTGGTGGCGGAACTCATCCAGTATTACGCGGAAGACCTGAAACTGAAGCCCGCGGAGGCGGACGCCATTTACGCCGGCATCGTCATGGACACGAATAATTTCGAGGACAAGGCGGGCGTCAAGACCTTTGAAGCCGCGGCGTACCTGCGGCGGTGCGGCGTCGACGTGTCGCGGGTGCGGAAGATGTTCCGCGACAGCATGGACGACTATAAGCTGCGGGCGGAGACGCTCGCGTCGGCGTACATTTATAATGACGACTATATCATCAGCATCTGCCCGGTCATGACGTCCACGGAGAACCAGACCGTCGTGGCCGCCCAGGCGGCGAACGAACTGCTGGGCATCCGGGGCGTGAAGGCCAGCTTCGTCTTTACGGAGTTCGCCGGGAAGGTCTACCTAAGCGCCCGCTCGATCGACGAGGTCAATGTGCAGCGGGTCTGCGAGAAGCTTGGCGGCGGCGGGCACCTGTCCGTGGCCGGCGCGCAGTTTGAGGACATCACGCTGGAGGAGGCCGTGGAGCGGCTGAAAGAGGTGCTGTCGCAGCCCGTGTAAGGACGCGGGGAAACGAAAAAGATACGGTCACAGCCTTTGTGAGGGAAGGAGGGCACGATGGACATCATTTTACTGCAGGATATTAAGAATCTCGGGAAGAAGGGCGACCAGGTCACCGTGAAGGACGGCTACGGCCGGAACCTGGTCTCGAAGAAGCAGGCGGCGGAAGCCACCGCGAAGGTGAAGAATGACCTGAAGCTTCAGAAGATCCATGAGGAGAAAGTGGCGGAAGAGCGCCTGAAAGAAGCGGAAGCGCTTGCGGCGGCCCTCTCGGGGATGGCCGTCACATTGAAGATCAAAGTCGGGAAGGACGGGAAGGCGTTCGGCTCCGTGTCCGCGAAGGAGATCGCGGACGCGTGCAAGGCGCAGCTCGCCCTGGACGTGGATAAGAAGAAACTGGTCCTTCCGGAATCCATCAAGGAGACCGGGAAGAAAGAGGTCCAGGTCCGGCTCCACCCGAAGGTGACGGGGATCCTGAAGGTGAACGTCGAAGCTGAGTAACGCATTTCCGGCCGGGCGCTATATGGGGCGCCGGGCCGTCGGATCGAAACGCCGGACCGGGCCGCCGATAACGGCGCCGGGGACGGCCGCGGAAGAAGGACGCCGGTATGGATGAGGTATTAGTCAAAAGAATCCTTCCCCACAGCCTGGAAGCGGAGCAGTCCGTGATCGGGTCCATGCTCTATGCGCAGGACGCCGTCGGGACCGCCGCCGAGCTGCTCCGGCCGGAGGATTTCTACCAGCGCCAGTACGGGCTGCTTTTTGAAACGCTCCTGGAGCTTTACCAGGCCGGCAAGCCGACGGACATCGTGACGCTCCAGAACGCCCTCCGCGGGAATGACGTCCCGCCGGAGATCTGCAGCCTGGATTTCCTGAGGGACCTCCTGAACACGGTGTTCACGTCCGCGAACATCCGCACCTACGCGGAGATCGTGGCGGAGAAGGCGGTGCTGCGCCGGATGATCACCACCATGGAAGAGCTCGTCAATGAGTGCTACATGGGGAAGGAAGAGGCGGAAGTCCTGATGAACCGGGTCGAGAAGGCCATTTTCGACCTGCTGGAGAAGCGGAAGGACAGCGCGTACGAGCCCATCCAGTCGGTGGTGCTGCGCGTCATCGACCGGATCGAGGAAGCTTCCCGCAACGGCGGCGCCGTGACCGGCCTGCAGACCGGCTTTACGGAACTGGACCGGATGACGTCCGGCCTTCAGAATTCGGACCTGATCCTGATCGCGGGGCGCCCGGCCATGGGCAAGACCGCGTTTGCCCTGAACATCGCGGACCATTTCACCGTGAAGAAGGGCTACACCACGGCGCTTTTCGAACTGGAGATGAGCCGCGAACAGCTGGTCACCCGCATGCTCGCCATGGAGTCCCACGTGGATTCCCAGAAGCTCCGGACCGGCCAGCTCTCGAATTTCGAGTGGGACGAGCTGATCGAAGGCTCGGCCATGCTGTCGGGCGCGAAGCTGATCATCGACGACACCCCCGGCATCACGCCCGCGGAGCTGCGGAGCCGCTGCCGGAAGTACATGCTGGAGCACGGCCTCCAGTGCGTGATCATCGATTACCTGCAGCTGATGTCCGGGTCCGGGCGGGGAAATGAGAACCGCCAGGCGGAGATTTCCGAGATTTCCCGTTCGTTGAAGGGGCTCGCGCGGGAACTGAACGTCCCGGTCATCGCATTGTCCCAGCTGTCCCGTGCCCCGGAACAGCGCCAGGACCACCGGCCCGTGCTGTCGGACCTGCGTGAGTCCGGCGCCATCGAGCAGGACGCGGACATCGTGATGTTCATTTACCGTGATGAAGTGTACAATGAAGACTCCCCGAAGAAGGGCGTCGCGGAAATCATCATCGCGAAACAGAGGAACGGCCCCATCGGGACCGTCGAGCTCGGGTGGCAGCCGAACCTGACCCGTTTCACGAATCTCGAATACGCCCGCCGGAATAATGAGGAATAGGGCGCGGGCGCCTGTCACAGAGAAAGGAAGATATGAACCGGAACTATATGTTTACATCGGAATCGGTGACGGAAGGGCATCCGGACAAGATCTGCGACCAGATTTCGGACGCGATCCTGGACGCGCTCCTCGCCGAGGACCCCATGAGCCGCGTGGCCTGCGAGACCAGCTGCACGACCGGCCTTGTCCTGGTCATGGGGGAGATTACCACGCACGCCTATGTGGATATCCAGAAAATCGTGAGGAAGACCGTGACGGACATCGGCTACGACCGGGCCAAGTACGGGTTTGACGGAAGCACCTGCGCCGTCATTACGGCTATTGACGAACAGTCGCCGGACATCGCCATGGGTGTGGACCACGCGCTGGAGACGCGCGAAGACGCCATGTCGGACGAGGCGCTGGACGCCATCGGCGCCGGGGACCAGGGCATGATGTTCGGGTACGCCTCGGATGAGACGCCGGAACTGATGCCGCTGCCCATTTCGCTGGCCCACCGGCTCGCCCGGCAGCTCGCGAAGGTCCGGAAGGACGGCACGCTCCGCTACCTGCGCCCGGACGGGAAGACCCAGGTGACGCTGGAGTACGACGGGGACCATGTGCCGGTGCGGATCGACACGGTCGTCCTTTCCACCCAGCATGACGACGCGGTCCCGCTCGACAGGATCCGGGAAGACATCCACCGGTACGTGTTCGGCCCGGTGCTCCCGGCGGAGCTCCTGGACGAACGGACGCGCTATTACATCAACCCCACCGGGCGGTTCGTGATCGGCGGCCCCGCGGGGGATTCCGGCCTTACGGGCAGGAAGATCATCGTGGACACCTACGGCGGTGCGGCCCACCACGGCGGCGGCGCGTTCTCCGGCAAGGATCCCACGAAAGTGGACCGGTCCGCGGCGTACGCGGCCCGCTATGCCGCGAAAAATGTGGTCGCCGCGGGCTTCGCGAAGCGCTGTGAGATCCAGATCTCCTACGCGATCGGCGTCGCCCGGCCCATGTCGGTATCCGTGGATACCTTCGGCACCGGCACCATCCCGGACGCGGAGATCACCCGGAAGGTGCAGAAGGTCTTCGACCTCCGCCCGGCGGGCATCATCCGGATGCTGGACCTCCGGCGGCCCATTTACAGACAGACCGCCGCGTACGGCCACTTCGGCAGGACGGACATCGACCTCCCGTGGGAGCGGACCGACCGGGTGCAGGCGCTGATCGAGGCGTAGAGGCCCGGTCCGGGAAGACATTTCCCGGCGGGCATAAAAGAACAGGCAGGCCGGCAGGCGCCGGCACCGCAGAAAATCAGGAGAATCATTATGGCAGACAAGAAACTAGTGGAACAGATCACCTCCAGGGACCAGGATTTCGCCCAGTGGTACACGGACATCGTGAAGAAGGCGGAACTGATGGACTACGCGTCCGTCAAGGGCTTCATGGTCATCAAGCCCGCGGGCTACGCCATCTGGGAGCTGATCCAGCAGCAGCTGGACGCCCGCTTTAAGGAGACCGGCGTGGAAAACGTATACCTCCCCCTCCTGATCCCGGAATCCCTCCTGAAGAAGGAAGCGGAACATGTGGAAGGCTTCGCGCCGGAAGTGGCCTGGGTCACCCAGGGCGGCACGCAGCCGCTGCCGGAGCGCTACTGCATCCGTCCCACGTCGGAGACGCTGTTCTGCGATTTCTACGCGAAGGACATCCGGTCCTACCGCGACCTGCCCAGGGTATACAACCAGTGGTGTTCCGTCGTGCGCTGGGAGAAGGAGACCCGGCCGTTCCTGCGTTCCCGGGAATTCCTGTGGCAGGAAGGCCATACCGCCCACGCGACCCTGGAGGAAGCCCAGGAGCGGACCATCCGGATGCTGAACGTCTACGCGGATTTCTGCGAGCAGGTCCTTGCCATGCCCGTGATCCGCGGACAGAAGACGGATAAGGAGAAATTCGCCGGCGCGCACGAGACCTACTCCATCGAAGCGCTGATGCACGACGGCAAAGCGCTGCAGGCGGCCACGTCCCACAACTTCGGGGACGGGTTCGCGAAGGCGTACGGCGTCACATTTGC
Organism: Lachnospiraceae bacterium; assembly: GCA_017959345.1. Taxonomy (GTDB): domain Bacteria; phylum Bacillota; class Clostridia; order Lachnospirales; family Lachnospiraceae; genus UBA1267. The sequence continues at coordinate 12,260 of JAGDAW010000181.1, forward strand.
GGATAAGGACAATACGGTGAAGCACGTGTTCCAGACCTCCTGGGGCGCGACGACCCGCCTGATCGGCGCCATCATCATGGTGCACGGCGACGACTCCGGCCTGGTGCTCCCGCCGAAGGTCGCCCCCACGCAGGTGGTGGTGATCCCCGTGGCGGCGCATAAGCCCGGCGTCATGGAAGCCTGCCGGGACGTGGCGGACCGCCTCGGGAAATGTTTCCGCGCGAAGATCGATGATTCGGAGAAGTCCCCCGGCTTCAAGTTCGCGGAGGCGGAGATGAGAGGTATCCCGGTCCGCGTGGAGATCGGGCCCAGGGACCTCGAGGAAGGGAAAGCGGTGCTGGTGCGCCGGGACACCCGGGAGAAATATGTGGTCGCCATCGACAGCATTGAGCAGGAGACGGCGGCGCTTCTGGACACCATCCAGAAGGAGATGCTGGAGCGGGCGCGCGCGCATTACGCCTCCCATACCAGCGTCGCGCGGACGTATGAGGAGTTCGCGGACTGCATCGAGCATAAACCCGGCTTTATCAAGGCCATGTGGTGCGGCGACCAGGCGTGCGAAGACCGGCTGAAAGAGGACTTCGCGGCCACCAGCCGCAATATCCCCTTCGCACAGGAGCACCTTTCGGACACCTGCGTCTGCTGCGGCAGGCCGGCGAAGAAGATGGTGTACTGGGGAAGAGCGTATTAAGGAGAAGGATCCTTCATGATCTGCCCGAAATGCGGAGCGTTCATCCGGAACGACTCCAGGTTCTGCAATTACTGCGGGGAAAAACTGAATATCACGAACCGCAGGCCGGATATCCCGGTGGACCTGAAGCGCCCGCGGGAGGAGCGCTTCGACATCGAGGCGCCTCCGGCGCCCGAGAAGCCGAAGGGGCCGGAGGATTACCGGCAGAACCCGTGGGTCGCCGCGGCGATCATCCTCTCCGGCATCGCGATCGCGGGCGTCGCCGTCATCCTGTTCTATGTGCTGAAAAACAACCAGCCGCTCGTGGTGAACCCGGTCGCGACCTCCGTCCAGGAGGATACGGCCGGCTCCCGGGACGCGGAACCTTCCACGGAGGAGACGCCGGAGCCGTCCACGGAGGCGGAGACGCCGGAGGTCACGGAGCCTCCGGAGACCGCGCCCCCGTCCACGGAGGCGCCTTCGGAATCCGCGCCGCCGAGAGACCCGTACCTGGAGGACCTGGAGGTCGGCGGGATCATTTACAGGATTTATGATACGTACGCGGTCCTGCTGAAATGCTACAGCGGCGACCGGGTGATCGAGCTTCCGGCCATGATCCGGACGTCCGCGGGCGCGGAAGTGCCGCTGACGATCTTCGCGGACACCGCGTTCGATACCTGCGACCACCTGCAGTACCTGAAGGTGCCGGAAGGCGTCACGACGATCCTGTTCAGGACCTTCCTGAACTGCCGGAACCTGAGAGAAGTGGTGCTGCCGGATACGCTGTTCAGTATCCAGGGCAATACGTTCGAGAACACCCCGGGCGTGACCGTCATCAGCCACGCGGGCACGTACGCGCACCAGGCGGCCATGAACCTGGGCATCCCGTGGAGGGAAGGCAGCGAGCTGAGCGCCGTCATCGAGTGACGGCGGGGCACTATAAAGGCAGCGCCGGAGGAAGGCGGGGGGAAGCCCCCGCGCGACAGCCGGGGCAGGCGAACCTGTCCGGAAGGACTGCCTGCCGGCAAGATGCGAGACAGCCGGGGACAGGCGGACCCACTCGGAAGGACCGCCTGCCGGCCGGGACGATATACGGGAAGGGCGGAGGCCCTTCCCGCACAAAACCGAAAGCGTTTTATGGGAGGGTTTGAATCCCTCC
>JAGDAW010000182.1 GCA_017959345.1 Lachnospiraceae bacterium
CGGGGAACCGGCCCGCAGCACCGAAGCTGGCGAGTAATGATAAAAGGAGGTCCTTTCAATGTACGCAATCATCGCTACAGGCGGTAAGCAGTACACGGTTCAGGAGGGCGATATCATTCGTGTGGAGAAGCTCGAAGCTGAAGAAGGCGCGTCTTATACGTTTGAAGACGTCCTCGCAGTGAAGGGTGAAACGCTGAAGATCGGGAATCCCATTGTTGACGGCGCTGTCGTTAAGGGAACCGTGCTGGGTAACGGCCGCGGTAAGAAGGTAATCGTTTATAAGTACAAGAGAAAATCCGGTTACCATAAGAAGAACGGCCACAGGCAGGCCTATACCGAGATTAAGATCGAGTCCATCAACGCTTAATCATGATAGAGGTTTCTGCACTGACGGATTCCGAAGGTGTCAGGAAAGGGTTCCGGGTTTCGGGTCACAGCGGCTACCGTTCGGCGGGGCAGGACATTGTCTGCAGCGCGGTATCGGTGCTGGCGGTGAATACCGTGAATTCCATTGAGGCATTTACGAAGGACACGTTTGAGTCGCTTGCGGTGAACGAAGAGGAAGGGTTCTTCTTCGCGGAGCTGAAGGAAGTCTCGGACGCATCCCGGCTGCTTCTGGATTCTTTCTTCCTGGGGATCGAAGGAATCTGTGAATCCTATGGAAAGTATGTTAAGATTCGATGATTGGAGGAATTTGACATGGTACGGATGAATCTTCAGTTATTCGCTCATAAAAAAGGTGTCGGCTCCACAAAGAACGGCAGGGATTCCGAATCGAAGAGACTGGGCGCGAAGCGCGCGGACGGTCAGTTCGTGAAGGCCGGTAATGTTCTTTACAAACAGCGCGGCACGCATATCCATCCCGGTCTCAATGTCGGCCGCGGCGGGGATGACACCCTGTTTGCCCTGAAAGACGGAGTGGTGCGTTTTGAGCGTCTCGGAAGGGACCGTAAGCAGTGCTCTGTTTATGAAGTCGCTTCTGCTGAGTAAGGATCGCAGGATCATGAGGGGCCTCAGGTACTGAGGCCCTTGCTTTTTTATTTTTCGAGTACGGAAAGGACCGCAGCCATGTTCGCGGATCAGGCCAGAATCTTCATCAAATCCGGTAAAGGCGGGGACGGGCACGTGTCCTTCCGCCGCGAGCTTTACGTGGCCGCGGGCGGCCCGGACGGCGGGGACGGCGGCAAGGGCGGCGACATCATTTTCGAAGTCGCAAAGGGCCTGAACACGCTCGGGGATTTCCGCCACCAGCGCAAATATGTGGCCCAGGACGGGCAGGAAGGCGGCAAGCGCCGCTGCCACGGGAAGAACGGCGAGAACCTGGTGATCCGCGTGCCGGAAGGCACCGTCATCCGGGACGAGGAAACCGGGAAGGTCATCGTGGACATGTCCGGGGAGAACCAGCGCGTGGTGGTGCTGCCCGGCGGGAAAGGCGGCATCGGGAACATGCATTACGCCACGTCCACCATGCAGGTGCCCAAATACGCGAAGCCCGGCCAGCCCGGCATCGAACGCTGGGTCACGCTGGAGCTGAAAGTGATCGCGGACGTGGGGCTCGTGGGGTTCCCGAACGTCGGGAAGTCCACATTGATCTCGGCGGTGTCGAACGCGCGGCCGAAAGTGGCGAATTACCATTTCACCACCCTGAACCCGGTGCTCGGCGTCGTGGATTTCGGGGACGGGAACGGGTTCGTGATGGCGGACATCCCGGGCCTGATCGAAGGCGCTTCGGACGGCGCCGGCCTGGGACACGAGTTCCTGCGCCATGTGGAGCGCTGCAAGCTGCTCCTCCACGTGGTGGACGCCGCCGGGACGGAGATGCGGGACCCGCTCGAAGATATCGAACAGATCAATAAAGAGCTCGGGCACTTCAGCAGGGCGCTTGCGGAGAAGCCCCAGATCATCGTCGCGAACAAATGCGACGCGATCGTCACGGAAGAAGGGGAAGAAGACCCCGTCGAACGGATCCGGAACGCGTGGGAACCGAAAGGGATCCCTGTGTTCCCGGTTTCCGCGGCTACCGGGGCAGGGACGAAAGCGCTCATTTCCTACGTGATGGAGCGGCTCATGGAGCTGCCCCGGGAAGTGACCGTCTACGAGCCGGAGTTCGAGCTCATGATCGACGGGGACGCGTCGCTCCCGTATACGGTGGAGCACCGGGAAGCCGGCGTGTTCGTGGTGGAAGGCCCCAGGATCGAGAAAATGCTGGGTTACACGAACCTGGATACCGAGAAGGGATTCCAGTTCTTCCAGAAATTCCTGAAGGATACGGGCATCTTAAAGAAGCTCGAGCAGGCGGGGATCGAAGAGGGGGATACCGTGCGGATGTACGGCCACAGCTTCGATTATTACCCGTAAAGGGGGGCATATGACCAGTAAACAGCGGGCGTATCTGAAGAGCCTGGCCATGAACATCGAACCGTCCGTCCGCGTCGGGAAGGACACGCTGACCGACGGCGTGCTGGACGCGGTGCGGGACGCCATAGAGGCGCACGAACTCATTAAGATCGGCGTCCTGAAGAACTGCGCGGACGACCCCGCGGAACTCGCGCGGATGATCGCGGTGCCGATGGGCGCGGAGATCGTGCAGGTCATCGGGAAGAAGATCGTCCTGTACAGGCAGGCGAAGAAGAAAGAGGACAGAAAGATCGTCCTTCCGAGGTGAGAAACCATGTGGAAAGAACGATATAAGCAGGACCTTACAACGCTGCGGAAGCAGATCCGGAAGGAGCGGCTGATCCATACCGAAGGCGTTGCGTATACCGCGGCGGCGCTTGCCATGGCGCACGGGGCGGATATGGATGACGCGTTTCTTGCGGGGCTCCTCCACGACTGCGGGAAAGGGGTCCCCGAAGACGAGCGGATCCCGTTCTGTGAGCGGGCCGGGATCCCGGTGACGGAGACGGAGCGCGCGAACACGGAGCTCCTGCACGCGAAGATCGGCGCATGGTACGCGAAGACCTGGTATTTTGTGAAGAACCGGGAGGTTCTGGACGCGATTGCCTGGCATACGACGGGCCATCCCGGGATGGGGCTGCTCGAG
>JAGDAW010000183.1 GCA_017959345.1 Lachnospiraceae bacterium
AGGATCTCCCGGTTTAAGGGTAGCCCCATAGCACAGTCCGGGCGCTTTTTCAACCCTTTTTTCGGCGGATTAAACGGCGTTAACACGGCGGGATCCCGGTTGAAACGCGGGTGCCCCCGGTTTAAGCTAGGACAATGTGCGGCCGCAGGCCGGAAGGCCGGATGAAGGCCGTACGCGGGTTTTGCCGGGCACAGTACGCAGGGCATGATGCCCTGCAAGGATGAAGGCCGTGCGCGGGTTTTGCCGGCCCACAGGCGCAGGGCATGGTGCCCTGTCCGGATGAAGGCCATGCGCGGTTTTACCAGGCCGCAGGCGCAGGGCATGATGCCCTGCAAGGATGAAGGCCGTGCGCGGGTTTTGCCGGGCCGCAGGTGAAGGGCATGGTGCCCTGCAAGGATGCGGGCGCCGCGCGGCGGGAGGCGGTTCTTCCATGGAGTGGACATTTTTATTCTTCCTGAACAGTTTCCTGCTGGGGGCAGGGCTTGCCATGGACGCGTTCTCGGTCTCGGTGGCGAACGGGCTTCATGAGCCCGACATGCCGGCCCGCCGGGCGTTCCTGATCGCGGGGACGTTTGCCGCGTTCCAGTTCCTGATGCCGCTCGCCGGCTGGGCGCTGGTCCATACCGCGGAGCAGGTGTTCACGTCGTTTGGGGTGTTTGTCCCGTGGATCGCGCTGGTCCTCCTGGCGCTGCTCGGCGGGAAAATGATTTTCGACGGCATCCGGGGAAACGGCGGGGAACCCGCCCCGGCGCTCTCTTACGGGATGCTGGCCGGGCAGGGCGTCGCGACGTCCATTGACGCGCTTTCGACCGGCTTCGCGATCGCGGAATACCCCTGGTACGGCGCGCTGGCCGCGTCGCTGGTGATCGGCCTGGTCACGCTCGCGCTGTGCCTGGCAGGCATCCGGCTCGGGCGGGTCTTCGGGACGAAGCTGAGCGACAAGGCGACCATTTTCGGCGGGATCATCCTGATCGCCGTCGGCATAGAAATCTTTATCACAGGGTGAGGGCAGTAATTCATGACACCGATTGAAATTCTGACGGCCGCGGCGCTGTTCGCGCTTGGGACGGTCATGCTGATTCTTGGCGGGAACTGGTTTGTGGACGGCGCGGCGGGCATCGCGCGGCGGCTCCGGATGCCGGAGGTGCTGATCGGGGCGACCGTGGTCTCCATCGGGACCACATTGCCGGAAGTGATGGTTTCCGCGAGCGCGGCGGTATCCGGACACGGGGAGATCGCGTACGGGAACGCCATCGGCTCCATCCTCTGCAATACCGGCCTCATCGCGGCCGTGACCATGGCGTTCCGGCCGTATTCCGTGGAAAAGGGCGGCATGAAGATGCCGGTGCTGTTTTTCTTCATCGCGGCGGCCTTCTGCGCGTTCAATGCGTACGCCTTCGGGCAGTTCAGCCGCCTGACCGGCATCCTGCTCCTGGGCGTCTTCGCGGTATACATTTTCCTGTCCGTCCGGAAGACGGGGCAGGGGATGGCGCTTGCCGCGGAGCCGGCGCCGGAAGAAGCCGGGGCGGAGGAAGAGGTGCCCCTGTGGCTCGACCTGCTGCGCCTTGCGGGCGGGGCGGTCCTGATCGCGTTCGGCGCGAATTTCCTTGTGGACAACGGGACGCTGCTCGCCCAGGCCATGGGTGTGCCGGAGTCCGTCATCGCGCTGACGTTCGTGGCGCTCGGCACGTCGCTCCCGGAGCTTGTGACGGCGGTGATTTCCATCCGGAAGGGGCACGGCGCGCTGACGCTCGGCAATGTGATCGGCGCGAACCTGTTCAACCTCGTGCTCGTCGTGGGCGTTTCGGCGACCCTTTCCCCGTACCGGATCCCGGTGGGGAAGACCCTGTTCGGCATGAACGCGGCCATGCTCGTGGATCTGCCCCTCGTCTTCCTTGCGATGGGGCTCCTGACGCTGCCCACCCTGAAGCGCGGGAAGACGTCGCGGCCCCAGGGCATCATCCTGCTCGCGCTGTACGCGGCCTACTGCGTTTTCGAATTCTTCCTGTAAGCGAGGCCGGCCCTGCCGTTCGTTCCAGAACGTAAGTCCGTGACGGCGGCATTCCCCGGTGTCTTCCCGCCCGGGAAGGCGGGGGAAGCGAGGGTACGGACGGCGGGGTTACGTATTCCGCGGCCCGGAAACGGCGCGGGGCGGGAAATCCCCGCTTTCCGGCGCGAAAAAAACAAAAATAGTACTTGACAGCCCGGGATTTCGTGGTATACTAACAACGTTTGAGAAAGCATCGCGAGATGCTTCGGGCCTGTAGCTCAGCTGGGAGAGCGTTCGGTTCGCATCCGAGAGGTCGAGGGTTCGAGTCCCTTCAGGTCCATCCTAACAGAAAAGAAACCGGCGGAAGCGTACATGGCGTCCGCCGGTTTCTTTTTTTAAAGCGCATCTTTGTGATCTCTTTGTGAAAAGGTTGACGCACGGGTGCTTTTTTAGTATGATAAAGGCAGGTAAATAAGAGAGATCATCGCCTCCGGGCTGCCGCGGAAGCTTTGGGAAAAGCTTTTGCGGCAAGAAGAACAGAAGAGGGAATGCCCGTGGTACGCAGAATGTAGCGGAGGCGGGCTTTGTGGTCGTTTTCCGGGGGCGGGAAACGGCCGCAGGACAGGAAAAAAGTACTGGGAAAGGAGTCTTTTATGAAGAAAATCCTGAAAAGAAGCTTTGCGGTATTGCTGAGCCTGCTGCTCTGTTTCGGCAGCCTGCATATCCGCGTGGCCGCGGACGGGGAGGAAGGTGTCCCCGGTGCCGCGGGTCCCGGCGTGATCACATTTGTGAACCATACCGGGCTGGAAGACGGGGAAAGCTACCTCCTGACGGAAGACGCGGGAGGCACATTTACCGTTGCCGTCCGCCATGAGTCTGCGGCGGAGGACGTCGTGCTGGTGGTCGAAAGCCCCGCGTACGGGCTGGCGTTCGCCGCGCTCCCCAAAGCGGGCGCGGGCATCGCGGAAGCCGTGCTGCTGGACCCGCATACGATGGCCATCCGGCTGGCCCCGTCGAAGAAGGCGGCGTCATTTGCCGTTGACCTGCGCCTGAAGAAGGTCCCGCTTACGATCGAACAGGCGGCGGACCTGATGGACGGGAAGGACGCGGACGCCCGCATCGCCTGCAGCGAATATACGCTGGACGCGGACACGCCGCTTGATGAGGTCCTGGAGAAGGGCACCCTCGTGCAGACGGAGGTCTGCCTCGAGGCCGAACCCGCGCTTCCGGAAGCGGAAGACGCCGCGATCGAACTCCTGGACAATTACTGCATGTTTGTTTCTTCGGTCCCGGCGCTGACGGACCGGATGCTTTCGGACGCCCGTTTTATCTTCGCGGACGCGCCCGGCACCGGCTACCTTCGGTACGGGATCCCGGCGCTCGGCGCGGAGGACAGCGGGCTTGCGGAGATCACCGGCATTAAGGTTTATGTGCCGGACAGCCGCCTGGTGCTGGAACGCCTGAGCGACGTCATCGTGCTCGGGGAAGACGGGGAGAAGGTTCCCTTCGACGTCTTCTTTAAGGACTGGGTCATCAGCGAGCGCATGGAAGAAGTGGAAGAAGACCCGGAAGAGACGGACGGCGAAGGCGGGAACGGTTCCTCCATCGACGGCGGTGAAATGGGTCATGGAAGCATCGTCGACCCGGGCCTGCCCGTGATCGACCCGCCGCCCATCGGCCCGAAGCCGCCGCTGGATTCCGACACCCCCGGGCTCCCGGTCGTGCCCACGCCGCCCGCGGACGCGTCCGCAGCCGGCGGGAAGGTCGTCTCTTCGGACGAGAAGGATCCGGTGACCCCGGACCTGCTGCCCGGAGAAGAGGAGCCGGAAGAGCCGGTGGTCCATTACTATTACATGATTACGCCGCCGGAAGGCACCCGTTTCTTCAATATCGGGGAAGGCGGGACGGTGTATTTCGGCATGGGCCTTGTCTTCAGGCTGGAAGACAGCGCGTCGCCGCTGGATACGGAAGAAGACGGCCCGGTCCTGTACCGGGACCTCGACACCACGGTGTATTACAGGCTCCAGGGCGATGAAGAGGACCGTGAATTCACGCACGAAGGTCCTGCCGTAGAGACCGTGAACCGCAGGGACGGTGCGCTCCGCCTGGTGTTTGAGACGCCGGACGGCGTCGTGGCGCGCTCGGCGGACGCGGAAGACCTCGCGGACCTGGACGTCGTCATGGAGTCCTACCGGACCGGGGAATTCTTCGGCGGCATCAGCCTGGAGTGGTACCTGGAGCGGATCGCGGCGGAAGCGGAAGAGGAAGCCCCTGGGGACACGGAAGAAGTGAAGGACGGGGAGGAACCCGAAGAATCCGAAGAACCCGAAGTGCTGCCGACGGACCTTACCGAGTCCGTGCCGGATTTCCGCGGGGCCATTACGGAGACGTATGAATTCCCCTATGAGATCCAGCCGCGGCGGATTCATTTCACAGCGGCCGGCATCCGGTACCTGACGGACCGCGGGATCTTCCTGAGCGGGATCTCGTACGTCACGGAGAGCGGCGAAGCCTTTGAAGCCGATGAAGAAGAGATCGGCCGGCTGAACGCGCTGCTGTTCCCGGACTATGCCGGAGAAGACGCGGAAGACGCGGAGGAAGGGACCGGCGGGATCGCCGCGGAATTCGCGGAGCGCACGGATGAGGACCCCGTCCGCAAAGTGGTCGTAACCTGGACCGTGAAAGATCTCTCTGAAGATAAGGAAGAAGACGGGGACGCCGAAGAAACCCTGCCCGAGGCGGTGGATTACGCGGATCCCCTGACGATCTATACATATTTTGATTTCTTTGTCAGCGCCGTGAAGGATGCCGACGGGACGCCCGCGGAGGACGGGGACCTCGTGCAGGTCCGCTACGAAGCGGAGACCGTGAAGGATCCGGCGCCCGAAGCGGAAGAGGAAGACGGAGAAGCGGCTTCCGAAGCGCCTGAAGTTTATGCCGACAGCGCGTATTTCTGGTTCCGCATGGCTTCGGCCGCGGATCCGGACCTGGTTGCCGGATACCCGGACGGCGCGGACGGGGACGCGGGCGCGAACGCCCTGGGCTCCGATGACGTCCGCACGATCGGCGGCATCGGGTTTGACATCGGCCGTTACGGCGAGAAACGGGACTTCATCCTGGATCCGGAGATCACATTGGACCTCCTGGCAGAGGGGATCACCGGGTTCCCGGAGGACGCGGGTGTTTCGCTGCTGACCGGCGGCTTCACGGCGCTCCCGCTGCTGGAAGGCTGGAAGATTACCTATACCACCGCGCTGAACGGGACGGAGACCTTCGTCTATACGGTCGGCGGGGTGATCCCGGAAGAAGGCCGCAGGGTGCAGCTGCCCCTCGCGGAAGGGGACGCGTTCACGTCCCTGAAGCTTTCGTATGACGGGGAGGTTTCCCTGGCGCACACCGGGCTTTCGGACACCGCCTCGGAGATCTGGCTCCTGAAGGACATCGAAGTCCGCACCCCGGATACGAACCCGGTCAATGGGGAGGAGATGGCCGTTTCCGAACCTTACGGCGAAGGCCTGATCTTCCTGAACGCCACGGTGACCTATTCCGTGGAGGAATTTGAAGAAACGGACGCGGAGAGCGGCGAGACGGTCCCGCACTGCGGCTGTGAGGACGACCTGCACGTGAAGGGGCAGGACGCGTCCGGCACGCGGCCTTTCGTCGCGGTTTACGGGAAGCGCGAAGCGACCGCGGAAGCGTCCTTTGAGGCACCGGAAGACGTCCTGGTTTACCAGGGCACGGTGGTCACGGGCACCTGGGTCATTGACGTTGTGCCTGCACCGGGAAGCCCGGCGCGCGCGTTCCTTGTGGCTTCCCCGGACGGCAAGACGTACAGGATGCCCTGGAACGTCACGAAGGAAGCGGTTTATATCGAGCTCACCGACGACGCGTTCGCGGTGGACCTTTCGAAGTCTGTCCTGTTCGGCTATCCGGCAGACGGGGCCGGCATCGAAGCCTCTTACGTGACCGTCACGGATCCGGATGACGCGGAGCACCGCTTCCTGAAGCTGCGGTTCTCGGAGACGTTCTTCCGGACCCTTTACCGGGACGGCGATGCGTACGCGGAATCCACGGCCCTCGAGGGCTTCGGGTCCGACGGGGAGGCCTGGTTCGGCACGCCGGACGGGACGCTTTCCGCGGGCGGTACGCTGGAACTCGCGCTGACGGTGCTGCCCGGCGCCCCGGACGGCATCCATCACCCCGTGGGCATGGTTTACGCGGATTTCTCGGAGCTCCTCGTCACGGATGAGGACGCGGTGACCGTGTACCGCTTTACGGACGCGGCAGAGGATACGCTGGGCCTTTCGGACACCGAGGCGGAAGATGAGAAGCTGTTCGCCTTTGACGGGAGCGGTTACACGGTGGACGTCGTACGGGTCTCCGTACCCGGTGTCGACGCGGCGCCCGGCAAGGAATCCGCTTCCTTCAGCCTGAGGGACCGCAGGATCGTCTTCTATGGCGCGGAGACCGGGGACCTGGAAGAACTGGTTTCCCTGGCCGGCGTTGCCGGCGGCGACGCCCTTTATGATTTCAATGTGGACGTGGTGCTGCCCAGGGGCGGCGCCCTGAACCTGTTCCTCGACGGGGCTCCGGCGGTGCTTTCGGACACCACGGACCTCGAGGATAATGTGTATTTCCGGTATACCACGGACCCGGCGCCGACCGAGGCCAGCGCATTTGACTATTACCCGGTTACGGACGCGGACTACCGGAACGTGACGGCCGTGCGGATCAAGGCCGACATCATGCCCGCGGATGCCCGCGTGGACGTCCTGCTGGACCTTTCCACCGACAAGAAGGGCTGGATGGCCGGGACGCAGGAAGCCGTGATGACCGGTTCGTACCGGTATCGGACGAGCTGGGAGGAAGACGCCCCGTACTTTACGGATACGCTGCAGGACAGCACCTTTGAGTACCGGGATTACGCGATTGTCGTGGACGGCGGTTTCTGGGACCTGCTGAATGAGGACGGCCGGAAGGACGAAGACGAAGACTGGACCCAGGACCTCTATGTGACCCTGTACAGCCCGGACGGCGCATGGCTTGCCGGCGGGACGCTGTCGGGCGGGGAACCGCTGACCCTGAAGACCCATATTTACGAAGCCGGGCAGTATATCACCATCCAGGCGCCGGACAGCGCGGACGGTGAAGTCCGTCTGTCGCCCCTTGCGGGGGAAGAGACCCCGGGCGCCGCGGAAGTGACCGCGGAACGGGACGGCTTCCGCTTCGTGCTCGGCGCGCTGCAGGGCGGGGAAGTGCGGATCACCGCGGGCTTCCTGAAGCTGCCGGAGATTTCCGCGGCGGATGTGACGCTGCATCCCGGCGAGACGGTGGACCTGGAAGCGCTGCTGACCACGTATATCTCCGGGGATGCATTGCCGGAAGGCTATGAGGTCCGGTTCGGGACCCCGGCGGACGAGACCGTCGCCGTGATCGCGGCGGGGCCGGCGCCTGAGCTGGCGGCGGATCCGGATGAGGAAGGCGTATACCGCGCGGCCTGCGCCATCACCGGCGTCGCGGAAGGCGAAACCACCGTGACCGTCTTTGGGCGGAACGCGGCCGGGGACGAAGTGGAGACGACGCTGCAGGTGACGGTCGTGACGGACCCCATCACCGTGAAGGCGAACAGCCTGACGGACGTGGTGTACGACGGGACCGAGAAGACCGTGAGCGGCTTTGAGACCCTTACATTTACAATTGACGGTGTGACGTACACCGTGGAAGGGCTGACGGCGGAAGCGTCCGCGAAGGATGCCGGCGTTTACCCGGTGGAGATCTCCGGTGAAGCGAAGGTGACGGATCCGGACGGCCACGACATGACGGCCCGGTTCGAGATTACGTACGAAGCCGGGACGCTGTCCATCCTGCCCGCCGCCCTGACGGTGAAGGCGGACGACCAGAAGAAGACCGCGGGGACCGCGGATCCTGCATGGACCGTGACCGCGGCGCCGGAGATGGATCTTTCCGGCATCCAGTATACGGTGGAGAGAGATCCCGGCGAGACGGCCGGCACCTACGAGATCCGGGTTACCGGCCCGCAGGAGCAGGGGAATTACACCGTTACGTTCCTGCCCGGCGTGCTGACCATCGAGGTCGGGACAGGGCTTGAGATTTCCGCGGCGGACGTGGCGTTCGATTATGACGGGACCGCCCACCAGGCGCCGGTGACGGCCAATGTGGAAGGCACCCTGATCGAATACAGCACGGACGGCGGTGAGACCTGGACCGCGGAAGCGCCGGCGGTGACGGCGGTCGCGGACAGCAAGACGGTCCTTGTCAGGGCCACGAACCCGAATTACGAGCCCGTGCAGGCCTCCTACACCGTGACGGTGAATCCTTCGGACGTGCTGGTCGTCATGGTACTCGGCTATGAAGGCGTTTACGACGGACAGCCCCATTCCGGGCAGGTCGGCGTCAATGTGGCCGACAGCTTCGCGCTGGAATACAGCACGGACGACGGGGAGACCTGGTCCGGCGACATTCCTTCGGCGACCGGTGTCGCGGACAGCGTCCATGTGCGGGTCCGCGCCATCAACCCGAACTACCTTGTCAAAGAAGCCGCGTTTGACCTCACGGTGACGCCGGCGCCGGTGACGGTGCAGGCGGCAGACGCCGTGAAGCATACGGGCGAAGCGGATCCCGAGTTCTCGGCGGTCGTGACCTCGGTCAACGGGGAGACGGAAGCGGAGACGCTCGCCGGCCTGATCACGTACACATTTACGCGTGAAGAAGGCGACGGCGCGGGGACGTACGCGATCATTCCCGCCGGCGAAGCCGTGCAGGGCAACTATTCCGTGACCTACCTGCCCGGTACGCTGACCATCGAGGTTTCCGAGGCGCTGGAAGTG
>JAGDAW010000023.1 GCA_017959345.1 Lachnospiraceae bacterium
GCGGAGACGGAGCCAGGCCAGGCCGGTTCCGGGGAAAAAAGGACGCCCCGCACCGGTGTCGCGGAGGCGGAGCCAGGCCAAGCCGGTTCCAGGGAAAAAAGGATGCCCCGCACCGCTGCCGCGGAGGCAGAGCCATGCCAGGCCGGTTCCGGGGAAGAAGGAACAACTTGTGCCACTGCCGCGGATATGGGGCTCGCCTGTATCCCCGCGGCCGGGGACCCGCCGGACGTGCGGGACGTCCTTCTCCGCGCGGACCGCTTCCGCTTCGCGGAGTATGACGCGCTGCCCGGCTGGCGCCTGGCCGTGTGTATGGAGGGGGATCTTTCGGAGATCTCCTGGGAATTCGTGGAAAATGTAATCGGGACCCCGCAGGCGGACACGGCGTCCGGCGCGGGCCGGCAGGAATACGGAGGGCGCGGGATGATCGTTCCGGAAGCGGCCGCACAGGAAAAACAGAAGGATAAGCGCAGCACGTCCATCGTCTTTACCGGGGACATCGGCTTCGACCGCTATATGGCCGGCCGGTACCGGGACCGGGACCTGCTGGCGCCGGAGGTCCGCGCGTTCCTCGGGGGCGCGGACCATGTATGCGCGAACGTGGAAGGCCCGCTCATTGCCATCCCGGCGAATACCGTGACGGAGGGCGCGGCGCAGCTGAAGCACTCCATGGAGCCGGCGGTGGCGGATTTCCTGCAGGGGATCGGCGCGGACATCTGGAACCTCGTGAACAACCACATCATGGACGCGGGGCCCGAAGGGGTCGCCGCAACCCTTCGGGAGGCTTCGGCCCGGGGGATCCGCACGATCGGGGCCGGGATGGACATTTCGGAGGCGCGGAGGCCGGTGATCCTGCAAGAGGCCGGGGGCATCGGCCTGTTCGGCGTGGGGTACCGGCGGGCCTGCAGGGAAGCGGGCCCGGACAAGGCCGGCTGTTTCAGCTGGAACGATATGGACGGCATCCTTGAAGTGATCGGGGAGATTAAGAGAACCTGCAGGTGGTGCGTCGCGGTGGTGCACGGCGGCGAGGAATTCACGGCGCTCCCGACCCCCTACACGCGCGACCGGTACCTCCGGTACCTGGAGATGGGCGCGGACCTGGTGGTCTGCCACCATCCGCACGTGCCGATGAATTATGAGATCCGCGGGGAGAAGGCCATTTTCTATTCCCTGGGCAATTTTATTTTCGATACGGACTACCAGCGGGCGCAGTTCAATACGGAGAAGGGCGTCCTGCTGAAACTATGTTTTACTGAGACACATTGGTCGTTTGAGCCCATGGGGCTCCGGATCGACCGGGAGACGGAGCGGGTCCTGCCCGCGGCGCTTCCGAAGATCTTCCGGGACGTGCCGGAAGAGGAATACCGCCTCCTGGTCCCCCTTGCCGCGAAAATGTTCATCGCGAATACGAAGCGGCAGCAGACGTTCTTAAACCCGGGCCGGTTCCTCGGCGCGGACGACGCGGTATGGAAGGCCCATTTCGAGGAGCCCATGCGGAGCGGGCGCGTACCGGGGGAGGCGCTGGATTTCTTCGTGATCTGCCCGCTTGCGGACGCGGCGCGTGACGGCGCGTGGAAGAAGAGCACATTGGAAGACGTGAAAGCCTTTATCCTGGAGCAGATGGATGGGGGGCCCGCGGACGCGGACCGTGAAGAGGGGTCATGAACCGGGTTGATTTTCACCATGTAAACGTACTGCTGGATACCCTTTCCCGGACGGAAACCTATTGCCGGGAAATGTATGACAGCGAGGAAAAAGGGCGGCGGGAGATCCGGGAGGTCTGCCGCCGGATCCGTCTTGCGGCCGCATCGGAATCCCTGGCGGACATACCGGTGGAGGACCTGAAGCAGCAGAAGGCCGGCATCCGGACCGCGGTCCTCCGGCAGGCCGGGTTCGGGACGCTGCGCGACCTTGACCAGGCGCGGGATGATCAGCTGGAGCGGGTCGACGGGATCGGGGAGAAGCAGGTCGCGGCCATCCGTTCCATCCTGAACCGCTTCAAGGCGGAGATCGCGGCCCGGAAGCACATACAGGTCCATATGGAACCGCGGGGCGACAACGCGGCCCTCGTCACCGCCATTGCGCGGTACCGGGCCTGCCAGCCGCTCCTGACGCGCGCAACCGGCCTTTATCAGGACCTGCAGCGGGCCCGGGACGAAGCGGAAGCGGGGATCCAGGTCCGCAGCGGGTTCCGGTGGTTTTTCGCGGGAAAGCAGAAAAAAGCGCAGACGCAGGAAGGGGTCGTCCGGCTCGTGGAGTACATGAACGGCGCGGATTACCGGCAGATCCTGGAGATCCTTTCGAAGTACCGGGACGCGTCGAAGCTGTCCGCCGGGGACGCGTTCGCGGATTTCGAGCGGAACAGCGCGGATTATTACGCGCTGATCGAGTCCGTGGGGGAGGCGGAGACCGGGAAGAAGCTGCTTTATGGCAGCGTCCCGGAACAGCTTGCGGCGGAAATAGACGCATTGCCCCTTGACCTGTCCGCCTTCAAAGGCCATCTGCGGTCCTACCAGGCGTTCGGCGCGAAATATGTGCTGTCGCAGCGGAGAGTCCTCCTTGGGGATGAGATGGGGCTGGGGAAAACGGTCCAGGCCGTGGCTGTCATGGCGCATCTTCGCGCCGCGGACCCGGGCAGCCGCTTCCTGGTCGTCTGCCCCGCCTCCGTGCTGGTGAACTGGTGCCGGGAGATCCGTAAATTCTCCGCATTGGAGCCGTTCCTCCTGCACGGGGCAGGCCTCCGGGGAGAAATGGAGGCGTGGGTGCGGGACAGCGGCGTTGCCGTGACGAACTATGAATCCATGGGGAAGGTCGTTTCCGTCCTGGACGGGCGGATCCCGCTCGACCTCCTGGTGATCGACGAAGCCCATTACATGAAGAACCCGGACGCGCAGCGCACGCGGCACATCCGGGCGCTGGACGATGAATCCGCGCGCATCCTGATGATGACCGGGACGCCGCTCGAGAACCGGGTCTCGGAAATGTGTTCCCTGATCGATTTTATCCGTCCGGACATGTCGGAGAAGGTGCGGAAAGCCGCCGGAATGAGCGGCGCCCCGGAATTCCGGGAAATGATTTCCCCGCTTTATCTCCGGAGGCTTCGGGAGCAGGTGCTGGACGAGCTGCCGCCCATGGAAGAGAAGCAGGAATGGTGCATCCTGACGAAAGAGGACCGGGCCGCGTACACGGCCCGGGTGGCGGAGGGGAATTTTGCCGCCATGCGGCGGGTTTCCTGGCTCCAGGAGGACCTCCGCACGTCCGCGAAGGCGCGCCGGATGCTGGAACTCATAGAAGAGGCCGAAGAAGACGGCCGGAAAGTGATCCTGTACTCCTTTTTCCGGGAGACCATCCGGAAAGCGGAGGCGCTGCTCGGGGACCGCGTGGCCGGGGTGATTACCGGCAGTTCGCCCCCGGAATCCCGTCAGGAGCAGATCGACCGGTTCACGGCGGGCGGGCACGGCAGCGTCCTGATCTGCCAGGTACAGGCCGGCGGGACGGGACTGAACATCCAGACCGCGAGCGTGGTGATCTTCTGCGAACCCCAGATCAAGCCGTCCCTGGCCGCGCAGGCCGTTTCGCGCGTGTACCGGATGGGGCAGGTCCGGAACGTCCTGGTCTGCCACCTGCTGTCAGAGAATACGGTGGACGAGCACATGGTCCGGATCCTGGAGCAGAAGCAGCGAGAGTTTGACGCCTACGCGGATCCTTCCGTCATGGCCGAAGCCATGGAAAATGTGATCGGCAGCGAGTGGATCCGCCAGACCATAGATGCGGAGCGGATGAAGTACCTGCCGGCGGTGGTTGAATAATTTGCCGAAAGTGTTGACTTCCATAGGGTCTTTTGATAGAATCATTTGTACGAACTGCACAATATCTTGAAGAGGGAGGCTACTTATGTCTATTAACATCATGCAGCTTCAGCGGTTTACGGGCAGCGGGATCCCGCTCCGTTTCGCAAAAGGCCATTTTGCCACCAACCACAGCCACATTAATTACTATGTGGACCTGACCATGACGAAGCACCGTCTCAGTGAGGCCAGGAAAGCCGCGTCCGAACTGGCGTCCCAGTTTAAGGCTTCCACCATTGTGGATACCATCCTCTGCCTGGACGGGACGGAAGTGATCGGCGCCTGCATGGCCAGCCAGCTCACGGCGGCCGGCATTACGAATATGAACGCGCACCAGACCATCTATGTGGTTACGCCGGAGCACACCGTCGGAAGCCAGCTCCTGTTCAGGGACAATATTGCCCCCATGATTGTGAACAAGCATGTGCTGATCCTTGCGGCGTCCGTCACCACCGGCTATACGGCGCTCGCGGGCGTGGAAGCGGTGAACTATTACGGCGGGACGCCGGTCGGGATCTGCGCCATTTTCGCAGGCGTGGAGTCGTGCGCGGGCTTCCCGGTCGTCTCCATTTTCAATACGAACATTTTCGGGGATTATGAGAGCCGCCCGGCGCATGAATGCCCCATGTGTAAGGCAGGACAGCGTGTGGAAGCGCTGGTGAATACGTACGGGATCTCCAGTTTCTGACGCCGGAAGGCCTGGAAGAAGATCCTTACCGGGAGCGCTGAGCAATCGGCGCTTCCTTTATCTATGCCCGCAGGGGGGCGTCCGCGGACTGCATTTAGCGCCGCCTATTCCGCACGGACAGCGGTTTATCGAACCCCGTTTATTTGCTATGATATGCGCAAGGAGGTAAAAAACCATGAAAAAAGTCAATAAAACCATTCTTATTATTATTGCGGCGGTCATCGTCGGACTGATCCTGATTCTCAACTGCCTGACGCAGGTGCCGACCGGACACACCGGGGTGGTCACCACGTTCGGCCGTGTGGAAAATGTAACCTTGGATGCCGGCATCCACGCGAAGCTCCCGTGGCAGAGTGTGGTGAAGATGGACAACCGGATCCAGAAAGGGACGCAGACACTCAGCTGCTTCTCCGCGGATATCCAGGAAGTGATCATCATCTATACCATCAACTACCAGATCAGCAAGACGAACGCCATGACCATCTACAGCACCATCGGCACGTCTTATTATGACACCATCATCCTTCCGGGCATCAACGAATCCGTGAAGGTGTGCACCGCGCAGTACACGGCGGAAGAGCTGGTATCGAACCGGAGCGAACTTGCCGCGGCCATCCAGGAAGAGCTGAAGGAGCGCATGGAGCCGTACAACATCGTCATCGTGGAAAGCGCCATTGAGAACATGGATTTCACGGACGCGTTCACGCAGGCGGTCGAAGCCAAGCAGGTGGCCCAGCAGAACAAGCTGCGCGCGGAGACGGAAGCGCAGCAGAAGATCGTGGAGGCGCAGGCCGCCGCGGACGTGCGGAAGATCGAAGCGGACGCCGCCGCCTATAAGGTGCGGGTCCAGGCGGAAGCGGAGGCGGAGGCCAATGAGCTGCTTGCGAAGAGCCTGACGCCCGAGATCCTGTCGAAGATGTATTATGATTCCTGGAACGGCGTGCTGCCGACCGTGATTACCGACGGGAATACGCTGCTGAGCATTCCGACGATCACGGAATAAACTTGTCACAACAAAACGCCCCCGCCCGGGAAAACCGGGCGGGGGATTAAGCGATTTGAAAAGGGGCCGGAAGGAGGGACGGCATATGGATGATCAGTCGGTAAGAATACAGTTTTTTCTCTGGATGCTGTTTCTGCTCGCATTTGCGGCAGAGCTGTGGCTCTGTCTGACGGCGCGTAAGGCAGAAGGGATCCGCAGGGGCATCCGGCTCTTTCTGCTGCCGGCACTTCTTACTGCCGCATTTCTTTACTCCGTACTGGCGTCCGTATGGCCGGGAATTCTCCCATATCCTTCGGTTTTCGCCGATGCAGCGGGTTCGCTGGTGGTGCTCCCGAGGGCGGCTGTGGGAGCGTTTGTTTTCGGCTTTCTTATGGCGGGCGCATGGTCCGGTGTCCTCGCAGGCGGGCTGATCCGCCTGGTCCGGCGGATGACGGATCGCAGCTAAGGCATCCGGACGGCGGTCCCTGCGGAGGGGAGAAGCCTTCATCGCCGGCTCCGCAAAAGGGGCTGTTATAGCAGCGGTCCCGGTGAAGCGGGGAAGCCTTCCGGACGGTCAGGCTGGGGGCGCTTCCGGCACAGGGATTACGGCGGTCAGGGTGAACATATCGTCCTCGGTTTCCAGGGTCAGCGTTCCCTGATACTGCTTGACGATGTAGCGCATGCTCTTCAGCCCGTACCCGTGCCGGCTGCGGTCTGCCTTGACGGTATCCGGCTGGTCCGGATCGAACACGCCGGAGTAATAATTCGCGACTTCCAGTACGACACGGTCCCGTTCCCTGCGGGCGGAGAGCAGGACCACTTTCTGATCCGGACTGGAGAGGCGGTCCACCGCTTCTATGGCATTGTCCAGCGCATTCAGCAGCAGGGCATACAGGTGTGACGCCGTCATGAAGCCGAACGCTTTTCCGTCCGCGAGGGCGGTAAAGGAGATGCCGTGTTTCTCACAGTAGATCTTTTTCTGACAGATCACGGTATCGAAGATATCAGACCCGGTATGGACGCTGCTGTCATAGATCGAGATGGCTTCCTTCAGTTTCCGCACCTCCTCTTCCGACA
>JAGDAW010000184.1 GCA_017959345.1 Lachnospiraceae bacterium
AACTTCGACTGCATCGACATCGTGTTCACGGCAGAAGAGGGCGGGGAAACCCCGGATACGCCGGACAACCGCGACACCCCGGACAACCCGGATACGCCGGACAACCCGGACACGCCGGACAACCCCGACACGCCGGATACGCCTGACACGCCGGATACGCCTGACACGCCGGATACGCCCGGTGAGCTGTCCGAAGGCTCCATGGGCATGCTGGTGAAGGGTGAGACCCTGCGTCTGGAAGCGGAAAACGCCGAGATGAAGGGCACGACCCAGAACGAAGGCGTCGACTGGGCGGAAGATGCGGAAGCCGCCAGCAATGGCCGCAGCGTCGGCAACCTCAGCGTGAACGGCAATACCGTCACCTTTAAGTTCGATGCCGCCGAAGCCGGCGACGCGGTGATCACCCTGTTCCTGTCCGCCACGAACATGAACGAGGAGTCCCTTGGGCCGCAGGATGTGACGCCGGGCATGATGGAAGTGACCCTGAACGGGGAGAAGATCACGTTTACGAAGCAGACCCTGCCCGCGAACGCAGGCGGCTCCTCTTCCTGGAACGAGCGGTTTGACCCGGTCGTCCTGGATGCGGCGAAGGTCCAGAAGGGCCTGAACACCTTTATGGTGAAGGTCACTACGGAGGAGAATTTCCCGAACTTCGACTGCATCGACATCGTATTTTCCGCTGAATAAAGCGGTACGGTCCCGGATGGACCCGTACCGGGTCCCATCCGCGGCCGGGAAACCTGGACCTGCGGGGGGCTGTATGGACGTACAGCCTTCCCTTACTGAACCATACGGCGTACGGCACCGTCAAATCCTGCAGATGTGTTGTTTCCGCACCAGTTCGGCCGGCGGACAGGAAAGACAGCGTCTTCTGCTCCGCGCCGCAGTAAACGGGCATGCTGCCCATGACCCGGCACCGGGCCGGAAGGTCATCGGGGAAGGTTAAGACCCTGTATGACGTCCGGGCCCGTGTACCGGATACCGGGAGGGACGAAGATCCCCGTCCCGGCACCACGAAATGTGAAAGGAAATGACACAATGAAACAGATGAAGACCGTTCTGGCACTCGTTTTATCGCTTATCCTCGCTGTAGGCCTGCTTTCCTGCGCGGGGCCTTCTCCTTCCGGGAACACGTCAACCGCCGCGCCTTCGGATACGCAGGCGGACGGGTCCTCCGAGAGCCGGGAGACGGAACCCGGAAGCAGCACTGAGGATGTCCCGACATCCGCCCCGACGGACGCCCCCACGGACGCGCCGACGGACGCCCCGACAGATGCCCCGACGGACGCGCCGACGGAATCGCCGACCGACGCACCGACAGAGGCACCCACGGAAGAACCGACGGAAGCGCCCACGGAAGAGCCGACGGAACCGGCTCCGCTCTATTCCGATCTGGAAGGCTATTGGGCCATGATCGGCCAGCAGAGCGGGGATGACGTGTTCGGGGAAGAGTATTTCACGGCGCTGGACGCGCTCGGCCTGAAGTCCTTCCTTGCCCTGGAAGAGGGCGGCACCGGGTTCCTCTGCCTGTTCGGGATCCAGGAGATGGAAGTGGTCTGGAACGGGAACGGCCGTCTCTCCGTGTTCCGGACGAACGCGGACGGGGAGGTCCGGATCGGCATGATGACGTATACCGTAGAGGATGACGTGATGACGATTTCGGAAGGCGCGGTTTCCACGATGATCTTCCGCCGGAAGCCCGGCACGGAGATCCCGAAGAGGAACAGTGCCGCGGCGCCTGCCGGGGAGTGACCGCCTGACGGCGTGGAAGGGCAGAAAACAACTTTGAGATAGGGTGTTTATAGAGCACACATTTTTACGTGGCTCCCGGAGATGGTTCCGGGAGCTCTTTTTGTTGGAGCACAGGGCGTGAAAGGCCAGCGCATTTCTTTGTAATAACAATCAAATTGATACGCTTCAAAATATCCTGAAATACATCAAAAAAGATGTTGACATTATTCAACTTAGATGTTATTATGATGTTGACGAAATTCAACAAAGCTTTTTTCGGGCTTTCGAACCGGATAGAATAAGACGATCCAGGCGCTGTTCCGATACGTGAAATAATACCGCAGGGGAGGAGAATTAGATGAAGGAGTATGGGTTAACCGAAAGTGAATGGAAAATAATGAACCTTCTCTGGGAGAAGCATCCGCTGGAAATCAGCGACATGGTAGAAGCGCTGAAGGAGGATACCGGCTGGAATCGGGCCACGGTCAATACACTGCTTATCCGGTTGATGGATAAAGGCTGTGTGAAGCTGGATCACTCTGTACGGACGAAGAAATACTATCCGCTGCTGGATCAGGAAGAAGCTGTTCGCAGAGAAGCACAGTACTCATTATCTAAGGTGCGGACGAATCGGCTGGGTCTTCTGATATGCAGCCTGGCGGATGCCTCTGAGCTGTCAGAGAATGAAGTGGATGAATTGTATCGGATGCTTCGGCAGATGCGGGAAGAGAGGGGTGAGAAGACATGAGCGCGATCGAAATGCTGACATGGACGGTCTCATCCGGTTTAATGATTCTGGCAGTGCTCATTGTGCGGGCTGTGTTCGGGAAGAAAATGAGGCCGGGCCTGCGTTATGCGTTATGGGGACTGGTGCTGCTGCGCCTTATGATTCCGGGTACGATCGGGAACAGCCGGTTCAGTACGACCCATGTTGTGCAGTCTGTTGCAAACCGGGTATCCGGCTATACCCCTGTTGGAGGGACGCCGTCAGCAGCGACTGAGACAGAGGGGCGCTTACCGGACATTCCGCAATCGGGCATTCATGACCCCGGTCAGCCTGCTGGTATCCCTGATTCCCAGTTAAATCCACATCCGATAGTTGAAAATGCCGTTCCGGGATACACTGCGTTTACGGACACATTGACCGGGCCGAATGATTTGAAACCGGGGGTTTCCGTCGGTGGGAGTCAGAGCATATCCGCTGCAGGAAAGGAAGAACCCTCAGAAAAGGGCGCTCCTAAAGGGAATGGTGTATCCCGCATCGGAGAATACATGATGTGGGGGTGGTTTACAGGGGCGCTCTTATTCCTGATCATCTTCCTGGTACACAATCTGCGGTTCTATCTTTGGCTTCGTGCACGCAGGCTCCCGTTGGAGGCAAACTGTTCATTAACAGTGTACTCAGTGCCGGGCATTCGTTCTTCTTTTCTTTTTGGTCCTGCCGTTTATGTTCAGGAAGAGCTGACAGGACGGCAGGAAGCCATCCGGCAGATACTGAGCCATGAGCTGGCGCATTTCCGGCATGGAGATCCGCTGTGGGCGGCGTTTCGCCTTTTCTGTCTTGTAATCCACTGGTTTAATCCGCTGGTCTGGCTGGCGGCGAAAAAGTATTCCGAAGACTGTGAACTATTCGCAGACGCTGCGGTGGTCGCCGGGATGAACCGTACCGAGAAGGCTTCCTATGGGGAACTGCTGGTGGCGGTTTCCACAAATTATGCTTCTGGAGCCTCTTTATTCTCTACGGCAGCCATGATGGGCAGCAATGGAAAATTTCTGAAAGAAAGGATTAAAATGATGATCAAGAAGCCCAGAACGAACCCTGTCG
>JAGDAW010000185.1 GCA_017959345.1 Lachnospiraceae bacterium
AGAAAGACTGATACGCTGGGGGTTCTACGACCTTTCCAATGCGTACCAGTCAGTGCATGTCAACTATTGAAACCGCCGTATACCGAACGGTACGTACGGTGGTGTGAGAGGACGGGGGCTAATCACCCCCTCCTACTCGATCGCCGTCCAGGACCGATGCCGGATGTAAAGCGGTTCGCGCCGGCGACCACGGATGAACGGATCGGGAATCATAAGCGGTTCTATGGGCGGCTGGACCGCCGGGCTTCCCGGTCCGGTTTTGATCACGCTTCCGTTTTCCGGCAAAACAGTGAACATCTGATTCGACCGGACCCTGGCCAAGGGCATAAACCCGCGCCAAAGAAGGCACCATATTTTATTGACACAGAAAAATACCCATGGTAGAATTGATAAAAATGGTCTGTCATGAAATGACAGCCGGCAGATGAGACGGTGGAAGGAAAGAACCGAAAATCGGCTAAGCGGTCCGTTTTCCAATACATTTTCCCTGTCATAACCAGGCCGGAAACCAGTACAAAAGGAGGTACAGACGATGTTCAGCAATATCGGCAAAAAAATCAAAGGGGTCGCTGCGCTTTTCTGCTTTATCGGAATCTTCGCATCACTGATCTTGGGGGCGCTTACGATTTCCGGCGATAACACCAACTTGATTATTACCGGGATCATGATCATGGTTGCGGGATCTTTCCTTTCCTGGCTCGCCAGTCTCGTTTTCTACGGATTCGGGCAGCTTATCGACGACGCGGACATCATCGCGGATGCGATCAGCGAGGGTCAGGATCTCGCAGGGAACACGGTGCCTGCTGCCGGACAGGCAGCCCGTACCTATGCTGCCCCCGCTGCCGGACAGGCGGCTCGTACCGATGCCACCCCCGGACAGGCAGCCCGTACTGATGCGGCACCCGCAGGGGACGCCGCTTCCCAGGCACAGGATCCCCGCGATTTCGAACGGGTAGAGCGTGTCTGCTCCAGGTGCGGTCATAAGTTTACGGTGGTCCGGAAGATCCTGGTGCCCGGCGGTCAGGTTTTCTGCCCCGGCTGCGGGAACTGTGAGACCATCCGGTAATTGCCGGAAGGAAATGCGGCCGTTTTCGGTACATTTTTAAGGAGCGCTGGCAAATGGGCTTCTATGACCAGGAAAAACTGAAAGAGCAGATGTACCGGGCGCAGCGGGACCGGGAAGCGGAAGCCGAAGCGCAGACCCGGCAGCGTGCGGAAGAGCAGCGGAAGAACCAGACGGTCTGCGACCTTGTGCGTCTTGCGATGAGGGAATTCCCGGAGATGGCGGGCACATTCGGGACCCGGCAGGAGAAGCTCCGCGTGAAGTCGAAAGTGCTGTCGGTCGTGATCGGGACGCGGGAGGTCCGGGGCTGGTACCTGCCGGACAGCATCTTCCCGCAGGCCCAGAAAGACCTGTTCATGATGGATGCGAAGAACCGGGTCTACCGTACATCGGTCAATGGGAACGGTTTCACGGAAGAAATCTCCATGGAAGATGCTTCGAAACAGATCGGTGACCGGATGTATGCGCAGTTCTGCGCCTCCGGGGAGGCTTTCAGCCCGGAAGCGGTAAAGAAACGCGTGGAAGAGGCCTTCAGGGAAGCGCTCAAGAGGGTGTAACAGCGCCGGAAAATGTTAACGGGCGCATCCCTGGGCGGGAAAAGAGAAGAGAACGCCGGCGCGCGGGAAAGGTTCGTGAGAAGCCTCCCGCGCGCCTTTTTCTTCGCCAGAAACAGGCCTTTTTACGGGCCCGGCCCGGTCAGGATATATTTCTGCAAATGCGCTGCCGCAGCGCCATTACGGGCCGTTATTCCGCGGATATGGCCGTTTATTTTAGCATCCGGAAAAGATATAATGACACCATCATCAATCCGATGAGAAAGACCATACAAAACGAAAAGGAGACTGCACGATGAACAAGACCGAAACGTTCCTGTTGGCCGCACTGATTGTACTGTATGTAATTTCCCCCATAGACCTTTTTCCCGGTCCGGTTGATGACCTGATCGTGGCCGCGGCGGGCATTGTCGCCCATCTGTTGGCCGGAGACGGGAAGGCGGCCTGACGGGGACACAGCCCGTTCGCGAGGCTTTCCTGCTGGGGACACAGCCCGTTCTCGAAGCCTTCCTGCCGAGGCGATGCCCTGCCGGATTTCCGGCAGGGGATTGCTTTTTTTCGAACAGCGGGAGACCCGGCATCCCCCCGACGCCTCGATGACCGCAGCGCCTGGGGGGAAGCTCCAGGCGCAGTGTTTTGACTGTGGATTTATAGCGATGGCCGCAGCGCCCAGGGGAAGCCATGCGCATCAGCCGCCCATCCGGAACCGTCATTCTGTTGTTGTATACGTGTGGGTTTTTGTGATATAATCCCCCACGTTACAAATACATTTCCAGGAGGCACGAACGTGGAACTCACACTCGAGAAAGCGAAAGAACTGAACCGGGACATGGTTACCGAAGAACACCTGGTCATCCATTCCCTGAACGTCTGCTATGCGATGGAAGCCATGGCGGAGCATTTCGGCGAGGATCCCGAACATTGGCGGGCGGTGGGGTACCTTCATGATTTCGATTATGAGAAGTATCCGGAGGAGCACCTGCAGCATACCGAGAAGGAACTGCTCGCGCTGGGCGTCCCCGCGGCAGACGTCCGGGCGATCATGAGCCACGGTTATGAGATCTGTACGGATGTGAAGCCGGAGACGAACCTGGAGAAGAGCCTGTTTACCGTGGACGAGCTGACCGGGATCATCCAGGCCTGCGCGCGGATGCGCCCGAACGGCATCTCCGACCTTGAGCTGAAGAGTTTTATGAAAAAGTACAAGGACAGGAAGTTTGCCGCAAAATGCAGCCGCGATACCATACAGAAGGGCTGTGAACTGCTTGGGATGGAGGTTTCGGAAGTCGCCGGCATCTGCATCGAGGGGATGCGGGCACACGCGGGGGAGATCGGCCTTCTGGGAACAGGGCAGGACCGCTGACGGGAAAAGCGCGGATCGTGAGTCCGCAGGGAACAGATTTGGAAAAAGATCCGCAAAACCGGGAGAATTGCGGATCTTTTTATAAATAAGGCATTGACTTTTCCGCGCTGATGTCCTATTATTTGGAAAAGGATCCGCAAAATACGCGGAATTGCGGACCGATTTCAAAAAGAAAGGAGCGGGTTATCGTGAAAAGCCGGGCGGATTATCTCGCTGAATACGGCACGGATTACAGGATCCGGCAGAAGGTCGATGCAGGCGAGCTTTTTGAGGTTGGGAAAGCGGTCTATTCCGAAGTCGAAGACGTCCCGGAGATCGCGGTGGTCCTTTTCCGTCATCCGAATGCCGTTGTAACGATGCGGAGCGCGTTTTACATGCACGGGCTGACCGATGTCATTCCGGATGAATACGATCTTGCCACAGACAGGAATGCAGCCAAGATCCGGGATAAACGGGTCAGACAATATTTCTATCCGTCAGATTTCTTCGATCAGGGCACAGAGTTGATCAAATACAAAGGCTTTACGATTCCTGTATATAACAGGGAAAGAATGCTGATCGAACTTTTAAGGTATAAAAGCAAGCTTCCTTTTGATTACTACAAGGAGATCTTGCTGAACTACAGAGCGGCACTGCCTCAACTGGATATGCAGGCCGTTCAGGATTATGCCTGGGATGCGCCCAGAAGCAGGAAGATTATGGAAACCTTGCAGATGGAGGTGCTGTAGATGGCCGATCTGGAAGCGCTAGCCGCTGCGGTCGTCCATGACGGGTATTCTCAGATCAATGCCGAAGCGAAGGTTTGCCAGGATATTGTACTGAAAGCGATTGCCATGAGCAGCCTCAGCAGGAATGTTACGATAAAAGGCGGCGTTGTGATGAGGAGCATTACCGGAGACACCAGGCGAGCGACACAGGATATGGATCTCGATTTTATCCGGTATTCACTGTCGGATGATTCGATCCGCGCTTTCGTGGATAAACTGAATTGTCTGGATGGGATCCATATTAGGATAGACGGGGACATCACAGAACTGTCGCAGCAGGATTATCATGGGAAGCGTGTGATCATCAGGATTGAGGATGATTTCGGGCATTCATTTACGAGTAAGATCGATCTTGGCGTCCATAAACAGCTGCAGATTGAACAGGATAAGTATTGTTTTGACGTCTGCCTGGATGACGTAGGTGCCAGTCTCCTGATGAATTCAAAAGAACAGATTTTTACGGAAAAACTGCGGGCGCTTCTCCGATTTGGCCCGCTGTCAACGAGGTATAAGGACATTTTCGATTTATGCTATCTGACGGACTGTGTAGACAGGGAACGGTTGATGCAGTGTATGGATATGTATATTTTCCGTGATCCGGGGATGCGTGAAACAGAAATGGCGGCTGTATTGCGGAGAGTGAACAGGACATTTTCCGACAGGTTATATCGGCAGAATATAGAACGATCGAAGAGATACAACTGGATGGGAATCCCTGTTACCGAGGCATTTGCAAAGGTTTCTTCCTTCCTCGAACAGTTCCTGTAGATCATTGTCCCTGGCGCGGACGGCAGGATCCGCAAAACCGGGATCGCGTGGTTCCCTGAACCGGAGGTAAGGCCGGATACCGGTCTGTTTAATCCATACCCAAGATGAAAAAAGTACTCGATTTCCTGAAAAAAGAACCCATGCTGCCCCTCTCGCTCCTCATCGCGGCCTTGGGCCTCCTCATCACCCCGCCCTCAGGCGCCCTCCTGGCGCAGATCGACTGGCGTACCCTCGGCATCCTGCTGATGATGCTCTGCGTGCTGGAGGGCTTCAAGCAGGAAGATGTGCTCCGGCCCCTCGTGCGGCTCGCGGGCCGGCTGAAGACCATGGCAGGGCTGAGCCTGTTCCTGGTTTTCGGCGTGTTCTTCTCGTCGATGTTCGTCACGAACGACGTCTCGCTGCTGATTTTCGTGCCCCTGACCATCCTGCTGTTCCGCAGCGCCGGGAAGGAAGGCTATATCCTGCCGGTGATCTCCATGGAAAATATCGCCGCCATCCGCGGCTCCCTGCTGACGCCGTTCGGCAGCCCCCAGAACCTGTTCCTGTACGGGCAGGTCAGGATCAGCGTGTGGAAGTTCCTGCTCCACATGCTGCCCCTGTGCGCGATGTCCGCGGTCCTTCTGGCGGCGTTTGTACTGGTCCTGTACAGGAAAGATCTGAAAGAGACGTATGACGGGGAAGCGCGGCTTACGCAGGCTTCGGAGAGAGGGTTCCGGTGGTGGATGTACCTGGGGCTTTTCGTGCTCGTCCTCGCGGTTATCGTGACCCGCACGCGCTGGTGGTATATCGCGCTGGGCGCCGTCCTCCTGACGATCGCGGCGGCCGACCGGAAGCTGTTCCTGAAAGTGGATTATGTGCTGCTGGTGACGTTTCTCTGTTTCTTCGTGTTTTCGTCGTCCATCACCCGGAACGCGGCCATCGCCGGGTTCCTGGAGAAGAGTGTGGCGGGCAATGAGTACTGGTGGGCGATCGGTCTCAGCCAGGTGATTTCCAATGTGCCCGCCGGCATCGTCCTGTATCCCTTTACCCGGAATTTCGCGGGGCTGATCTACGGCCTGGATACGGCCGGCCTCTGCTCCCTGATCGGTTCCCTGGCCTCCGTGATCAATT
Organism: Lachnospiraceae bacterium; assembly: GCA_017959345.1. Classification (GTDB taxonomy): domain Bacteria; phylum Bacillota; class Clostridia; order Lachnospirales; family Lachnospiraceae; genus UBA1267. Next base: position 5,626 of record JAGDAW010000185.1, read on the forward strand.
ACCGGATCTACGTGCGGGAGTACCCGGGGCAGGGGAAAGCGTTCATCAAGACCTTCACACTGGTGAGCTGGGCGTTCTTCCTGCTGGTCGTGATCCCGGGCTTCCTGCTGTCCGCCTGGGATTTCTTTTCCTGAGGCGGCGCGTCACGAGTACGTCTTCACGATCTCCTCGGCGACCGCCTTCTTCGACACGCACCGGTCCATCGCCTGCTTCTCGATGTAGCGGTGGGCCTGCGGCTCGTCCATTTTCAGTTCGTTGATCAGCACCCATTTCGCGCGGTTGACGAGCCGGATCTCCTCCATCTTCTCTTCGAAGGAGAGCGTTTTCTTTTCAAAGCGCCTCAGGCGCTCCCGGCTCGCGGCCATAAAGCCGAGGGTGAGCATCAGTACGGGGCGGGAGAGCGGCCTTGGCAGCGTAAAGACGCCGTTTTCCGCCACTTTCCCGCCGATGTCCTCGTGGAGCTCCGCGCGGACCAGGAGGAGGACCGCGGCGCCGGAAGTGTTCCCGAGATCGACCGCGAAGCGGATCCCGGCGTCATCCGGCAGCGGGGAGTTGATGATCACAAAATCATAGCTCCGTTCGTCCCAGGCCCGCCTGGCGGCGCTGACGCTGGACACGGTCCGGACCGTCTGGAAGTGGGATTCCGGCAGCAGTTCAGAGAGCGCGCTATTCAGTTTTTCCGACGCCGATACGACGAGAACGCTGTAAACCCGCTCTGTGAAGCCCATACGCGTATTCCTTTCTCCGTTTTGACGGGGATTTTTTTATGCCGGGCAATAAACGGACAGGATCCCGGCGGGGACGTGCGCGCAGATGAACGCGCTGGACGCCGCGGTCCGCCGCGCCTCATCGAGGTCGGCGGGAAGCTTCTGCAGGGAAGCCAGGATTTCCGCGGGTGCCGAATAGAGGTTGTGGTCGACGGGTTCCGGCAGGGGCAGCCGGTTCCGGATGCCGTCGAGCCCCGCGTAGATCATCAGGGCAAACGCCAGATACGGGTTCGCGGACGGGTCCGGCGACCGGAGTTCGGCGCGCCGGTATTCCCCGGACGCGGCCGGGATGCGGATCAGCTGCGACCGGTTCTCCGCGGACCAGGAGATGTACCGCGGGGCCTTATGGCTGCCCAGGCGCAGGTAGGAAGTGTCGGAAGGGTTCAGGAACACCGTCATGGCGGCCGCATGCCGGAGGATCCCGGCAATCATGGAACGGAAGACGGCATCGTCCTCCGGCGGACGGACGGACAGGTTGATGTGGAAGCCGTTGCCGGGCAGGCCGTCGATGGGCTTCGGGGAGAAATCCGCGGCCATCCCGTTCCTGTGCGCAATGGTCCGGACGACGCGCTGGAACGTCAGCGTATGGTCCGCGGCGCGCAGGGCGTCGGTATACCGGAAATCGATCTCGTTCTGGCCGGGGCCCTCTTCGTGGTGGGAGCTCTCCGGCCGGATGCCCATCTGCTCCAGCGTCAGGCAGATCTCGCGGCGGATGTTTTCCCCGCGGTCCTCCGGCGCGATGTCCATATAGCCGGCCTGGTCGCAGGGGATCCGTGTGGCGTTCCCGTTTTCGTCGAGCTGGAACAGGTAGAATTCCTGTTCGGCGCCGAACGTAAAATGAATGCCCGCGTCCGCCGCCTCTTCCGCGGCCTTCCGCAGCAGGGCGCGCGTGTCGCACAGGAAAGGCGTCCCGTCCGGATGCGTGATCGAAGAGAACATCTGGACGACCCGCCCGTGTTCCGGCCGCCAGGGCAGCGGCACAAGGGTGGCGGGTTCCGGATGAAGGAGCAGGTCGCTGCTGGTTTCATCGCCGAATCCCGCGATGGCGGACGCGTCAAAAGAGATGCCGTATTCAAAGGCACGGGGCAGTTCATCCGGCATGATCGCGATATTTTTCTGTTTTCCGAAGACGTCGCAGAAGGCGAGACGGATGAACTTGACGTCCTCCTCCTGCACATACTGGATGACCTCATCCTTCGAATACTTCACGGTGACCTCCTGTTGAAATGGGGTTCTGGTAATGATGTGACGCGGGTAAACCGGCCGTCCTCACGCAGAAAGTCCTGCGCCGGAAGGCGCCTTGCCCGGATGTCAGTTCGCGACGTACATCCGCCTGTAGGGGTTCCCGCTGTCCGGGGTTACGGTGGTAAAGGGGGCAGAGAGGACCGCTTCCAGGTCCAGGCCGAAGACGCCGCAGTATTCCGCGAGGCTGGCCCGGAGTTCCCGGAGATCCTCCTCCGACGAGGGATGCGCGGACACCTGCTCCGGGAAAACCACATTTTCACACGCGGAGCGGAGGAACATTTTCCCGCCGTGCATCCCGGTGCACGGGAAGAAGCCCACGCACTTCTCCTGCGGCGCGTCCAGGTTCAGGACAATGATGACGCCGCCCGCCTGGTATTCCCCGAGGAAACTGCCGGCGCGGCCGCCGATCACCATCAGGGGGACTTTCTCCTTATAGGCGTTCATATGGATGCCCGCGCGGTACCCGGCGTTCCCGCGGACGTAGATCTTCCCGCCGCGCATGGCGTAGCCGGCGGCATCCCCGATGTTCCCGTGGATGACGATCGTGCCCGCGTTCATGGTATCGCCGACCGCGTCCTGCGCGCTGCCCCGGACCGTGATCGTGCCTCCGTTCAGGTAGGCGCCGAGGGCGTTCCCGGGGGTCCCCCGGATCAGGAGGTCCTTGCCGGACATGCCGGCCGCGATGAAACGCTGGCCGCAGCACGCCTCCACGGTGCAGGGTCCCTCTATGGCGCGGATGGCGTCATTCAGTTCTTTATGACCGAGTCCTTCGGCGTTCACGGATGTCATATTATACCACACCTCCAAACTTTTTTCTACGTTCCGAAGCGGGGAATGCGGCGGTGGTGGCCGCCTTCCGGAGCAGTTCGAAATCGACGGAAGAGAGCGGCGTCTGTTCCCGGATCATCGACGTATAGATGCCGGCCCGTTCGTCGCAGCCGATCAGGATGAACCCCTTCAGCAGGCCGTCTTTGGTGAACAGCCGCTTCAGGGAATGCGCGGTCTTCTCCTCATACATTTCGCCTTCATAGGCGCCCGCCGTCATGGCGTGCAGCCCGAAGAACCCGATCGAATTCATGGGGATCGCCTTGTCGAACCGTTCCTGCCCGCCGGCCATGGAGACGCCCGCGGCATGCCCCTGCATGTACGCGTTCGGCAGGATCGCGAGGACCCTGCGCTGCCCGATGGAGCGGTCCATCCCCTCCGTACAGTCGCCCGCGGCGTAGATGTCCGGCACGGAAGTCCGCATCTGTTCGTCCGTCAGGATCCCCCGGTTCACTTCGCCGCCGATTTCCTTCAGGAGCGACGTATTGGCCCGGACGCCGACCGCAAGGACCAGGACGTCAAATGTAACCTCGGCGCCGCTCTTCATATACGCGGTCTGCCCGTCAAACCGGTCGGCGCTGTCCTTCAGGAAGAACCGGATGCCGTGCTGTTCCAGGTGCGCCTGCATCATGGCCGCGCACTCCGCGTCGAGGATGCTGGACAGCACGCGGTCGGCAAGGTCGCAGACCGTGATCTCCGCCACGCGCCCGGACAGCCCTTCCGCGCATTTCAGGCCGATCAGCCCCGCGCCGACGATCAGGACGCGGCTTTCCGGGGCAATCATGCGTTCGAGCAGCAGCGCGTCGTCCAGCGTCATGAACGAACAGCGGTTCTGGACCGTCTCCAGCCCCCGGAAGGGCGGGACGAACGGCGAAGAACCGGCTGCGATGCACAGCGCGGAATAGGGGAGCGCCGTGCCGTCGTCCAGGAGGACTTCCTTCCCTTCCGGGTCGATGCGGACGGCTTTCCGCCCGTAGCGCACATCGGCCCCCATGCGTTCGTAGAAATCCGCACCGCGGTACGCCATGCGCGCCGGGTCCGTTTTCCCTTCCAGATAATAGGAAATGAGCGGGCGGCAGTAGACCGCGTGCCTTTCCTCCGACACAACGGTGACAGGGGTTTCACGGTCAATGCTGCGGATCCCTTCGATGCAGCCCGCGGCCGCCACCCCGTTCCCGATAATGACATAGTGCTTCATTGGACTTCCCCCCGCTCTTCATAGACGATCGCCCGGTTGGGGCAGCCCGCGACGCAGGCCGGCGCCCCGCAGCTGTTTTCCAGGCAGAGTTCGCATTTCTGCATGACGCCGGATGCGCCCGGCGCAAGCGCGCCGTAGGGACAGACGAGCACGCAGGTGTAACACGAGACGCACCGGTCCCGGTCGATGCAGACGACGCCGTCCTTCTTTGAAAGGGCCGCCGCGATGCAGCTCCTGACGCACATCGGGTCTTCGCAGTGCCGGCAGGAGACGGCGTAACAGATCTTCCCGGCTTCCTCAATGTGGATCCTGGGATAGATGGGTTTCCCTTTCAGCGCCAGGGCCATATCGGAGAGACCGGAATTCGCGAAGGCGCAGTTGTATTCGCACAGATGGCAGCCGAGGCACCATGCTTCATTGACATAGACGCGTTTCATAAGCTTATTCCCCCGCATGGGCGATGCCCAGGATCCGAAGTTCCGTTTCGTTCAGGCCCACGCCCCGGAGCATCAGCCGGTTCCCGCGCAGGGCTTCGATGGAATTGATCCCCATGCCGCCCATGAGTTCCATGATCTCATGCCGCCAGGCGGTCATCAGGTTCACGAGCCTTGCGCTGCCGATCTCGGGGTTCAGGCGTTTGACGAGCTCGGGCTGCTGCGTGGCGATGCCCCAGTTGCATTTCCCTGTCTGGCAGGTGCGGCACAGGTGGCAGCCGAGGGCGAGCAGGGCGGCGGTGGCGACGTAGCAGGCGTCCGCCCCGAGGGCAATGGCCTTGACGACGTCCGAGGCGCTCCGGATGGAGCCGCCCGCGACGAGGGAGACGTTGTTCCGGATGCCCTCGTCCCGGAGCCGCTGGTCGACGGCCGCGAGGGCGAGCTCGATCGGGATGCCCACATTGTCCCGGATCCGGGTCGGCGCGGCGCCCGTGCCGCCGCGGAACCCGTCGATCGCGATGATGTCCGCGCCGCTCCGGGCGATGCCGCTCGCGATGGCCGCGATGTTGTGCACGGCGGCCACTTTTACGATGACCGGCTTCCGGTAGGCCGTCGCTTCCTTCAGCGAGTAGACCAGCTGGCGGAGGTCCTCGATGGAGTAGATGTCGTGGTGCGGCGCCGGGGAGATGGCGTCCGAGCCTTCCGGGATCATCCGCGTCCTGGAGACGTCGCCCACGATCTTCGCTCCGGGCAGGTGGCCGCCGATGCCGGGCTTCGCGCCCTGGCCCAT
>JAGDAW010000186.1 GCA_017959345.1 Lachnospiraceae bacterium
GTCACCAGTATGAGATCACCGCTGCTCCCAAGCTCAGTAGTTCCATACAGATGGAACCTGATTCCTTCCATGATGACACCCGCATAAAACGCATCCCCAGGCAGCGATTTCTGAATGCGCACGCCCCCGGTCCTCTGCTCATTCTCAAGCGTATACGTCACATCCGGCGTCTCATCAGAAACCACAACCGTTCCCGCAGACTTCGAAACCCAGTACCTCGCCTGCGCCTCCGTCAGCACCTCTTCCACCGTATAGGTCCCGTACGGGATCCCTTCCGCCGAAGCCTTCCCTTCCGCATCGGTCACGAGCGCCACGTCGACGGCCGTGCCCGCGTCGGACGTGCCGTGCAGGCGGAACAGGAAGCCCGCCAGGCGGACGCCGCTGTAAGCCGCCCCTTCCGGAAACCGTTTCGCCACGCGGACGGTCCCGCGCTTCAGCGCGTTCTCGATCGAGAAGACGAACCCGGCGGACGCATTTTCCTCCGTGATCCGGAACCCCTCCGTGACCGTATTGACCCCTTCGAGACTCCTGAAAACCCGCTGCTGCGCCTCCGTCAGCACTTCGCGGATGGTGTAGGTGCCCTGCGGCACATTTTCGAAGACGACGGTCCCGTCCGGTTGCCGCCCTCCCCGGTCACGCCGGTCCGCGTATAGGCGTCCCCGTTCCGGTCCGTCCCGGAAAGCACGAAGGTGAACCCGTTCGCGCTGAGCCCGTCACAGGCCGGGCCGTCTTCCGCGAAGCGTTTTGTGACGACCACGGACCCGGAAGGGTATCTCCGGTTTTCCAATGCGTACGTGAACACGCGGACCCCGCTCCCCGGTTCCGCATCGCACATCTCCGAGAGCTCGAACCAGAAGCGGGCCGGGTCCGGGTTCCGGTAGACCTTCTTCTGCTCCTCCGTCAGCTCTTCCCTGATATAGTAACCGCCGTATGGGATGTTGTCGAAGACCGCGGTCCCGGTGCTGTCCGTGACCGCCTCGTACACGATGTCCGGGACGCCGTGGGCCGCGGAATACCGGTCCGCCGTCAATGTGAATCGGAAGCCCGAAAGGTCGTCCGATGCGTCGTCCGTGGATTTCCGTACGACGACCCGGCCGGTCCGGACGTTGGTCAGCGCGTAGGTGAACTCGGGCGCGCTCCCGGAGAGTGTGAAGGTCTCCGCCGCGCCGTCCATGCCAAGGAACTGACGCGCCTGCGCCGCGGTCAGCGTCTCCCGGACCGTGTAGGTGCCGTAAGGCAGGTCCGTGAAATCCAGCGCGCCGTCCGCGTCCGTCACGCCCTCCCGGAAAATGTCTTCGCCCGCATCCGACGTGCCGCTCAGGACGAAACGGAACCCGGCGAGGCTGACGCCCGCGTACAGGGAACTGCCCGAATAAGACTGCGTGCCCGCGTCCCAGGCCTTCAGGTCCGGGAAGGATTTCCGGACGCGGACGGTGCCGGTGCGGCGGTAGGTGACCGCGAAGATCGAACCGATGTCCTGCCCCATGCGGGACTCGACCGCCAGGTAGAAAACCGCCGTGACGACGCCGGCCGTCTCCGTCTTGCCGACGCATTTCACCATGGCGTCGATGTAATTCGGATTGTCGTTCGCCGCGCTGTAGGCGCTGGTCCCCGTAATGCTCGGGTGGTTGCCCAGGCAGAACCCGGCCAGGTAGCGCCCGGAAGTCTGAAAACCGTCATAGCCGGCGTCCCCGGTACCGTCCGCCGCGGTCCGTTCGCGGTAGACGTTGTACCAGCGCCCGCTGTTCACATTTCCCGCGCTGACGTACTGACCCATCCGGATGCAGTAGGCCACCCCGTTCCGGATTACATATTCGCGCCGCTGGGTGCTGCCCGATACGGGATTCGCGCCGGTTTCGTCAAAAAGCGTGCCGTAGGCCGGGTCCGACGGGTCGTATACGTAACGGTCGGATGCCGCGTCGTAAAACGCGTAGATATACCCGATCCCGAGATTGACGAAAATGTACGGCGCCCGCCCGGAAATGGCCGTGAACGGGCCCTGGTACGGGTTCTCGAACACCTCCGCAGGGGCAAAATGGTGCCGGTACAGGTACGCGGCGCCTTCGGCGCCGATCGCCCCGCTGCCGCCCGTCTTCTTCAGGAACGCGGGCGCGTCGCCCTCCACGCCGGTAAAGCGGATGGCCCAGAGCGCCCAGGCGCAGGAATCCTGCAGGGGCTGCAGGGTGGACATCCCGATGGACGAAGCGGCCGCGTAATAGCCCCGCCAGTCCCTGAAACCGATCTTCCCGCTGTCCGTCACATACGGGATATCGCCGATGGAACGCAGGGACGCGTCCTCCGTATAGGGCGCCGCCTTCATGGTCCACACCGAACCGGCGCTGAAGGAAGCGTCGTCCGCCGCGGATACCGTATCGCCGAGGTCGTAAGTCTGGAATGACAGGGCTTCGTTCCGGTATCCGCCGTACACATCGTTCGTGCCGCCCGTGAAGCGGTCCAGGACCGACGCAGGGGCGTATGTGTCCCGGGCGGCCTTATCAAACCGGAAAGCGGACGGGACGCCGGTCTCGTAAAGGCTGGACGCGGTGGATTCGTACCAGCGGACGGTAAGCGTTTCCTCCGCGTACCGGGCCGGGATCCGGAGCGTCCCCGACGCCGCGTCCCAGACGCATTCCTCCGTCACGCGCGTCCCGACGGGCCCCGCGCCTGCCGCGAACACCTCCAGGTTCCGCATCCCCTGCACGTCTTCCGGCGTACAGAGGAGCCGGACCTCCAGGAATTCCCCGCCGGGCAATGCGGGAAGCGTCCCGGACAGGAACCACTCAAACGCGCGGGGATCGAACGCGCTGCCCTCCCGGAAATCGTACCGGTGGTTATAGAAAATGATCTCCGCGTTCACCGTCCGGCCGCCCCCGCCTGTCTCCGCGGACGCGGGGACCGGGCTGCTTCCGGATGCCCGCATCCCCTCCGCGTATACGGGGAGACGGGCGGTCGTCAGGAACAGGACTGCCGCCGCGCACAGCGCAAAGCAGCGCTGCGCGGCCTTCCGGAAAGCCCCCCCTGTCAGGCGGGCCTCCCGGGTAACATGATGGTCACTGTGCATAGTTTACCTCCTCATAATGCACATGGTTCATAA
>JAGDAW010000187.1 GCA_017959345.1 Lachnospiraceae bacterium
AGCATCCGGGACGGGGTCGCGCTCGCCGCGGAACTCATCGATTCCGGCCAGGCCTATGAGACGATGGAACGCTTTGTCGAGATCAGCAACCGGCCGGAGGCGGAAGCATGACGATCCTCGACATGCTTGCCGGCCACGCGCACGAACGGACCGAGCAGGCAAAAAGGATCCTCCCGCCCGACGTCCTGAGACGGCAGGCGCGCGCCCTCCCCAGGGGCACGTTCGCCTTTGAAGAGGCGCTGAAGGCCCCGGGCATTTCCTTTATCTGCGAATGCAAGAAGGCGTCCCCCTCGAAGGGCCTGATCGCGCCGGATTTCCCGTACCTGCGGATCGCGAAGGAATACGAGGCCGCCGGGGCGGACTGCATTTCGGTCCTGACCGAACCGAAATGGTTCCTCGGCCGCGACGAGTACCTGAAGGAGATCGCGGAAGCCGTCTCCGTCCCGTGCCTCCGCAAGGATTTTACGGTGGACGCGTACATGATCGATGAGGCGAAGGTCCTGGGCGCGTCGGCGGTGCTCCTCATCTGCGCCATCCTGGACGAACCGCAGCTCGCCGAATACATCGGCGTCTGCGACGAGCTCGGGCTCTCGGCGCTCGTGGAAGCGCACGACGAACGCGAAGTCCGGATGGCGCTCCGCGCCGGGGCGCGCGTCATCGGCGTCAACAACCGGAACCTGAAGGATTTCTCGGTGGACACCGAAAACAGCCGGCGGCTCCGGGCGCTGATCCCGGACGGCGTGCTGTTCGTGTCCGAGAGCGGCGTGCGCGGGCCCGAAGACGTGGAAAAGCTCCGTGTCCTCGGGGCGGACGCCGTCCTGGTCGGGGAGGCCCTGATGCGGGCGCCCGATAAGAAGGCCAAACTGGACGCGCTGCGGGGTGTGAAATGACGAAGATCAAGCTCTGCGGGCTCTCCCGCCCCTGCGATATCGAAGCCGCCGCGGCGCTGATGCCCGAATACGTCGGTTTCGTCTTCGCCGAAAAGAGCCGGCGGTACGTGACGCCCGGAAAAGCGGCGGAACTGAAGCGGCTGCTCCCGCCGGGCATCCGGGCGGTGGGCGTATTCGTCGATGCGCGGCCCGAAACCATCGCGGCGCTCCTGAATAACGGCGTGATCGACATGGCCCAGCTCCACGGCCACGAAACCGAAGAAGACGTCCGGCGGCTGCGGCAGCTCACCGGCAGGCCGCTGATCCAGGCGTTCCGCGTCGAAACCGCGGATGACCTCCGGGCGGCCGAACGGAGCACGGCGGATGAAATCCTGCTGGACTCCGGCGCGGGGACGGGGACGGCGTTCGACTGGACGCTGCTCCGGGACGCGGCACGGCCGTATTTCCTCGCCGGGGGGCTTTCGCCGGAAAATGTCGCCGGCGCGGTCACATTGCTCCGCCCGTACGCGGTCGACGTCAGTTCGGGCATCGAGACCGGCGGGGTGAAAGACAGGATGAAAATGGCGGCGTTCGTCGCTGCCGTAAGAAAGGCAGGCGGAATATGACAAATCCAAACGGACGTTTCGGCATCCACGGCGGGCAGTACATCCCCGAAACCCTGATGAATGCCGTCATCGAGCTGGAAGAGGCCTATCGGCACTACAAAAACGACCCGGCGTTCAACCGGGAACTGACGACGCTCTTCAACGAATACGCCGGGAGGCCGTCGCGGCTGTACTATGCCGGGAAGATGACCGAAGACCTCGGCGGCGCGAAAATCTACCTCAAGCGCGAGGACCTGAACCACACGGGCGCGCATAAGATCAACAACGTGCTCGGCCAGGCGCTTCTCGCGAAGAAAATGGGCAAGACCCGGCTGATCGCGGAAACCGGGGCCGGCCAGCACGGCGTCGCCACGGCGACCGCCGCCGCCCTGATGGGCATGGAATGCGTGGTGTTCATGGGCGAGGAGGATACCGTCCGCCCGGCGCTCAACGTATACCGCATGCGGCTGCTGGGCGCTTCGGTGGTCCCCGTCCGGACCGGCACCGCCACCCTCAAGGACGCGGTGTCCGAAGCCATGCGCGAGTGGACTTCCCGGATCGCCGACACCCACTACTGCCTCGGCTCCGTGATGGGCCCCCACCCGTTCCCGACCATTGTCCGCGACTTCCAGGCGGTCATTTCCAAAGAGATTAAGGAACAGCTGCTGGAGAAGGAGGGCCGGCTGCCCGACGCGGTCATCGCCTGTGTGGGCGGCGGCTCGAACGCCATCGGCAGCTTCTACCATTTCATTGAGGACGAAGGGGTCCGGCTGATCGGCTGCGAGGCCGCCGGCAGGGGCGTTGACACCTTTGAGACGGCCGCGACCATCGCCACCGGCAGGGTCGGCATTTTCCACGGCATGAAGTCCTATTTCTGCCAGGATGAATTCGGCCAGATCGCGCCCGTCTACTCGATCTCCGCGGGCCTGGACTATCCCGGCATCGGGCCCGAGCACGCGTACCTGCACGACATCGGCCGGGCGGAATATGTGCCCGTCACCGACGAAGAAGCGGTCAATGCGTTCGAATACCTGGCAAGGACCGAAGGGATCATCCCGGCCGTCGAATCGGCCCACGCCGTGGCCCACGCCATGAAGCTGGCGCCGGCGATGGAGAAGGACCGTCTCCTCGTCATCACCATTTCCGGCAGGGGGGACAAGGACTGCGCGGCCATCGCGCGATACAGGGGGGAGGATATCCGTGAGTAAGATTCATGAAGCTTTTGAACACGGCAAGGCGTTTATCGCCTTCCTGACGTGCGGCGACCCCGATCTGGAGACCACCGCCGCCGCCGTCCGCGCCGCCGCCGAAAACGGCGCGGACCTGGTTGAACTCGGCATCCCGTTTTCAGACCCCACCGCCGAGGGGCCGGTCATCCAGGGGGCCAACCTCCGCGCGCTGACCGGCGGCACCACCACGGAGAAAATATTCGGGCTCGTCCGGGAGCTGCGCCGGGACGTCACGATCCCGATGGTCTTCATGACCTACGCGAACGTGGTATTCTCCTACGGCGCGGAGCGGTTCATTTCCGCCTGCAGGGACACCGGCATCGACGGGCTGATCCTGCCCGACCTGCCGTTCGAAGAGAAGGAGGAATTCCTGCCGCTCTGCCGTACATACGGGGTCGACCTGATCTCATTGATCGCGCCGACGTCGGACAACCGCATCGCCGTGATCGCGAAGGAGGCGGAAGGGTTCATCTATATCGTTTCCAGCCTCGGCGTGACGGGGACGCGGCGCGAGATCAACACCGACCTTGCGTCCATCGTGAAAGTGGTCCGCGAGAATACCGCCGTGCCCTGCGCGGTCGGCTTCGGGATCTCCACGCCGGAGCAGGCCCGGAAAATGGCGGGCGTCTCCGACGGCGCGATCGTCGGGTCGGCGATCGTCCGGCTGATCGAGACGTACGGGCGGGAAGCGCCGGCATATGTGGGCGCGTATGTGAAGTCCATGAAGGACGCCGTCCGGGAGGTATGACAATGCGCGGGAGGACAGCGCCTTAAGCGGCGCTGTCCTCCCGTTCGCTTTTAATATCGATTCACCTTTTTCACTGAATCACGATATAATTATCGCCCCAATACTCGCATGACGCATTACTCCCCTCCTTCGAATACCAGAATTCCCAGTCGTCAAACCGGATTTCCTCTGTTCCTTCTGCTCCGGTTCCGACATATCTGCACTGAATACCGGTCTTCGCGAAGGTTTCAATGAGATCCCGGGTTAATTCTGAATACAGATACAGGCTGCTGTCAGTACCATCCGAAAAGGTTACGTTCGACACTTCAATATGCTCTTCGATTCCAATACCGGATATTCCCTGTATAAAATGATCAACCTCGTCTGCTGTTTCAAACTGCAGCAGCACTCTGAACGGGACTGTTCTGTCTCTCTCAAGCCCCATCTTCAGGTATAATACCGGTCCAATATTACCGGCCGGATCCCAGGTATCATCTAAAAACCTCACCATCGGAACCGTACGTTCAATCGTAACGGATTCCCCTGAACAGGAGCGGTCCTTTTTCTCTGTCTCTTTTTGATCCTCTTCACCGGTACCTGACGTCTTCTCTCTCGCCGTTTCAACTGTTTTCGCGTGTTCCGGCTTCATTTCCACCGCCATCGCATTATATTCGGGATAACTGTCTGCCTCCGGCTCTTCTTTCTCACTGGGTGCCGCGGTAATTCGAGCCTCTTTCACAGGGATCGTTCCCGCATCCGGATCGTCTTCTTTAACCGCAGCAACGATCCCTCCTGCTGCAGAAATGACAAAAGACAAACAAAGCAGAAACGAGAGCGCAGTAATAACGTGTTTCATCACAACCTCCTTTTTGCGCAATCAGTCAATTCTGATATTATCTGTTCCGATAATCACAGACGCCACAATTCTGACAAATTCAACCCGGTTTATTCCCCATGCTTCAACCAAATACGTTGTGCCGGATAAAGAAAAACCTGCCTCCACGTATTCATATTGTCCTGCATTTCTCTCCGTATCCGGATCGCAGGATACGTACGAAATATCCAGACAACCAAAAGTCACTTCTGTTTCACCGATGAACGTCTTCCGGATTCCATCATCCCGCAGAATGAAATCCGCCTCAGCCAACAAACCGTTCTTTGATGCACTCAGCGATAACCCTCGCCGTATGCATAGATCATCCTCTGCTCTGACAGGGATTCCCTTCTGGTCATCACCGGCTTTCTCGTAATAAAAGCGAATTGCGGTATCATTTTCATTGTCGCCGGCTGCTCTGATGAGCATGAATTCCGCATCGACATTATCTGATCCGGGAATCAGGTATACCGGCAGGTACGGCGGAATCAGAACACATCCATAACAGTTGGCCAGTTCTTCCTTATTCCATCTTTCTGTTATACATTCTTCTGTATTGCAGCCGTTGCCTGTGAAACTGGTTTTTTGCTTTAACTCGTTAAAAAAGATATCGTTCATCTGAATACGAAATGTTTCCGTAATCGGAATCTCTGTATTCGAAGCATCCGGTCCTTCGCCCAGTTCCAAGCCGGAATCCGTTTCGAGGATAATGATCGAACCCGGACCTGATGGATGCAGAAAATCAGTATTGCTTTCTACAGACGTATCCGGCGGCAAATACTCCATGGAATCAGAATGTTTTGAATCTGTTTCTTCAGCAGAAAAGTGATTGCCAAAAGTATCTGAATTCGGGAGAATCGGCACCCGCTTCAGTATCCGGACCACCTTTACAGCCACAATCGTCAGAAATATACAGACTGCAATCAAACCGCATCTGTATACGATCACTTTTGAAGTCAGGGCACCTTTATTCTCTGTTCTCTTTTCATGGAGCGCGTGGTTCCTTTCCACAACAACGGACAGAATACGCCGATCCGTGGAATCGGACGGTGCAATTTTGTCCCACGATGTCACAATTCTTTGATTAATCATTGAAATCATCCCCTAATTTTTCTCTTAGGATACCACGGGCTTTATGTAAGTGATTGCGTACAGTAGATTGAGGTCTTTTCAGCATCTCAGCGATTTCCACACTGCTGTAGCCTTCGTAATAGTATAGATAAACCACGGTTTTGTACTTCTCCGGAAGATCCATAACAGCTTGGAAAACATCGTTGATCTCCAGCGATTCCTCGCATGAAAGATCATAGAAATCCTCTATGTTTTCCCTTTTTCGCCACCAGTGCCGAAGTGTATTTTTGCAGATATTCGTCGCAGTTCTGATCAGCCATGCCTTCTCATGCGCTTCATTTTCAAAAGCTGGACCTTTCTGAATCAGCTGAATGAATGTATCCTGAACGGCATCCTCCGTATCTGCAGGGTTTTTCATATATGCAAAGCAGACTCTATAAACCATCCTGCTATGGCGCCAATAGATTTCTTCAATCTCTTTATCCGTACGAATCAAAGGTTTTGACATACTTCCTCGCCCCCTATACATAATACAATCGAGCGTACCAAAATGTCGGGGTAAAAAAAGAATTTTATAAAATAATTCAAATCCGTATTGTAATGATGCCAGGGTCAGAAGCCTTTTCCGCAACAGACTTGCCTGTATGAGGGAGGACAACCTTTTTTATCTCCCACGTATAAAGCGCAATCGCCACAGATGCATCAGGCTAATAAACGCAGAAACGTTATGATATCACACGCACTTCTACGGAACATTTACGAAGAAGCGGATCATTAAGACGATAATGGAGAAAGCGGCAGTTACCGTCCCTCTCAGAACCGGTACCGCCGCTTCTATCGCATAAAAATGTGTAAGTACTCTGATACACAGGACTTGTCTTTCGACTCTAAGCCCTGATCGCTTCCGCATAATCGAAGCGTATGATCAAATAAAAAGTCCCCCTGCCCGCGCCCTCATCATACGGCTCATATCCGGTTTTACGCGTTACACGGTCATGATGCGGTTGTACCCGATCGGGGCTTTTTACTGTCCTCAGGGATTCGAACCCCCGTGCCTGCCCTGGTGCACTGCCGCTCAAT
>JAGDAW010000188.1 GCA_017959345.1 Lachnospiraceae bacterium
CCCCGCGGGGCGCGCGGACGGGTCCCAGGTAGGCCTGCCCGTCGATATTGGCGAGCCCGAGGGATTTCATGGCGTCATTCCGGTAAGCCGGATGGGCCGCGATCCGGCGCATGGTGTCACAGTCATGATCCCCGAACGCCTGCGCGTCCGGCGCTTCGCCGATCCCGCAGGAGTCCAGCACGACCAGGAACACGCGCTTCACTTCCCCTTTTTTCAGTTTCTTCCCGCTGTTCATCAGATACCTCACCTCCGGGACGCATGGGCCTGTCCGGACCCTGGGATGACCGGGTCCCCACGTAAAAAAGCCGTCCCTCACGGCCCGTCTTTCCCCCTTTTCCGTACAGCCAAATGTACCACAACCGCGCTGTCTGCGCAAGGAGAAAATCATGGTATGGGCCGGCCTTCCCATTTCCTGTACGGCCCGGGCGAAACCGGTATCCCCGGATCCCGGGACTCATGGTCCGGAATGCAGTCGATGGACGGGATCGCCGCTGCTGCCCGGAGAGACTGCCAGGACGATCGGTTTGTTTGATCTGTTATACCCGATAGGGTATATGCGCGGATTTGAAACACAGACTTATACCCTTTAGGGTTTATTTTCTCAAATTGTTCTTGAAAACGCACCCGAAAGGGTATATAATAACCGGCATCATGGAAAAGGAGCGTTTCGGATGAACCAGATCGCTGAATTCATTAAAAAGAACCGGCGCGCGGCCGGTCTGACCCAGGAAGAATTTGCCGTAAGATCCGGACTTGGGCTTCGCTTTGTAAGAGAACTGGAACAGGGTAAGCCAAGCGTCCGGCTGGACAAGGTGAATACTGCGCTTGCTATGTTCGGAATGGAAGCCGTGCCCGGAAAGATCGAAGAGAAAGATGAGGACCGCGGATGAGCATTTTCAGAAGCGCACAGGTTTTTGTGAATGACCGGTTTGCGGGTATCCTTTCGGAAACCGATGAAGGCTACCGGTTTGAATACGACCGTTCGTATCTGGCGCTTCCCGGTGCCGGAGCCGTATCGCTGACCCTCCCCCGCACGGAGGAAGCCTATACATCGAAAACACTGTTCCCGTTTTTCGACGGCCTGATCCCGGAGGGGTGGCTGCTTGACGCTGTCAGCCGCAATTGGAAGATCGATCCCGGCGACAGGTTCGGCCTCCTGCTTGTGGCCTGCCGCGACGCAATCGGGAACGTCCGTATCCGGGAGGTACAGGAATGAACTGCCTTTGCTGCGGAAAACCGCTTCACGGCGACGAACCGTCCGGCTGGCACAGGCGGTGCATCCGGAAATTCTTCGGGACCGCCGTGATTCCGAAGATCGATTTCGATGATGAAACACTGGAACAGATGGCCGCGGAGAATGTCCGCAAGGGACTGACGGTGCCGGGCGTTCAGAAAAAGCTGTCCCTCCATTTGTTCTCAGAGAACCGGAGGCCGCGGCTGACCATCCCGGATTACCCGGCAGGCTATATTCTCAAGCCCCAGGTCCGGGCATTCCCATCGATGCCCGAAGCGGAGCAGCTGACCATGTGCATGGCCGATTCCTGCGGCATTTCCACCGTCCCGCACGCACTCCTTCTGTCCGGCGGATCCTATGCATACATCACCAGGCGCGTAGACCGAATCCCGGACGGCAATACGGTCCGCTGCCTTGCCATGGAAGATTTCTGCCAGCTGGATCTCCGCCTGACACAGGACAAATACAAAGGCTCCTATGAACGGTGCGCAAAAATCATCCGGAGGTACTCCTCCCGACCGATGCTGGATCTTGCCGAGCTTTTTATCCGGCTTGTTTTCTGTTATATGACCGGCAACTCCGATATGCACCTCAAAAACTTCTCCCTGATCGAAGCGGACGGTGGTTACGTGCTGTCCCCGGCTTATGACCTCCTGCCGGTCAATGTCATCATGCCGGAGGATCAGGAGACATTCGCCCTGACCATGAACGGGAAGAAGACGCGGATCGGGAAGAAGGACTTCCTTGTTTTTGCGGAATCCGCCGGAATCAGCCGGAAAGCGGCGGAAAAGATGATCGACAGGCTGAAATCCGAAAAGGAACACCTGATCGCCATGTGCCGCGAATCGCTCCTTCCGGGAGATCTGAAGGATTCGTTTGCAGCGCTCATCGAACAGCGTTGTATGCAGCTCTGACAGCCCCTCGCATCCGCAAGGAATCCGCCCTGCCACTTACTGCTGGATCTTCTTCGCCGTCCGAAGCGGATGAGCTGGTGAATGCAGAACGTCAGGAACGCAATGATAATCACCGGCGGTCATCGTGCCGGCCGCTATAACCGGAACTTCAGACCCCCCGTAGAAGCCAGCCTGCGGGTGCCGGTATTGAAAGGTGTCCTCTTCGAGCCGGCGATTATCGAACCAGAGAGAAGATGCCTGATATCTCGGGTGCTCTGCGCGAAAAACAGCCAGGTACGTTTTCGGGAGGCGTGGATGTAGCAGACGTCTCCTGAATCCATCGTACCTGACTGTCCACAACAGGCGGGGCACACCTGTATTGAAACCCGCGTCGAACAAACCTTGCAGGATTTTATCCCTCTTCTGCCGTCCCGGGCTGCTGTTTCACTGTACACCTAAACGCAGAATTAATCCATAGTGAATTGAAGGATCTGGTAATCATTCCACAGGAGAGCTCCCGAACGCGTGCGCGTCCGGCGCTTCGCCGATCCCGCAGGAGTCCAGCACGACCAGGAACACGCGCTTCACTTCGCCTTTTTTCAGTTTCGTCCTGTTTTTCATCGGAATACCTCGTCCGGCCCGGGTACGTGCCCGGCTCCGGCGGCTTCAGTCGCCGGGCGCGGTGACATGCCTGTACATCTTCTCTACAGCTTCGTTCATATGGACGGGGACCAGCTTCACAGCCGGATGTTCGTTCCGGAACACCACGAAGACCTGATGGGCAAACCCCTGCCCCATCCAGGATACGTCCTCGAAATCAAGCACCACCTCACGGAACTGCCCGAGGCGGCTGCACACCCGTTTGGCCTGGGACCGGGAGACCGGTGACGCGTCAAACATGTTTTTCAGCAGGATGTGCGTCCTGGAAAAGCCCCCGCCCACGTCGGAATACCGGTCGAAAACCTCCTGCGGCTGTTTTGCGGAATGATTCGACAGCCGCATCACGACGCACGTCCCCTGACTGAAATCCGGGATATCAAAGACCCGGCCGGCATCATACCGGTTATGGGTGAACGATTTCCCGCCGGAGATGATCACGAACGTGTCCATCAGCCTGGACGTGAAGAAGATCCCTTCACCGGAGTGATGCTGCGCATCCGTCGTCAGCTTTCCCTTAAACAGCTCCAGGATGGCGTCTTCTGCGGAAGGCAGCCGGAAATAACGCCGGATGTGCTCAAAAATGCCCTCCCCGTTATCCGTGATCGTGACCTCCGTGTCCAGGCAGTCCTGCGTCACAAGGATCCGGACCGTATCCGCCCCCGAATGATCGATGACATTGTTCATCATCTCGCTGAACGCATACGCCCAGATGTCCCGGACATTTTTCGGAAAGTCCCGTACATGTTCACGAAGACAGCGGTCATAGACCTCCGTTTCATCATCGAAATCCCCGGCTTCCAGGTCCAGTGTACAGTCAAATTGCTGCCGGACCAGCCGGTACTCCCCGCGCCTGACCCGTACGATCGCTCCGGCATCCGCCAGTTCGTTGAGGTAACCGTGCACTGTAGCCTGGTTGACCCCGAGCGCTTCCGCGACTGCTTTGGACAAACCCGGCTTCTGTTCCCTGATCTTCTCCAGAAGATAGGACCGGATCTCTTTCTTTTTCTCTTCCGTAAACCGCAAATGAACCACCGCCTTCCGCATGTCTGTCTTTTCAGACATCATAGAACAGCCAGTGGCTTCTGTCAACAGTTATTTGCTTTAAATCTTCGGTTATTTGTCTTAACCACGAAATTATTTGCTGAAAACCGTGTTAAAACAAATATCCGCGCGGTCTTGCCGCGTTCACGGCCTGTCCCTCCCCAGCCGGCCCGGGGTGATTCCTGGGACACCGCCCGGGCGCTTATTCTTCCAGCTTCCCCGCCGTCCTCAGCGCGAGCTCCATCATCTCCGTAAACGTGTTCTGCCGCTCTTCCGCCGTCGTCACTTCCCCGGTCACCAGGTGGTCGGAGACCGTGCAGATGGCCAGTGCGCGCTTCCCCGCCCGCGCGGCGTTCATATAAAGCGCCGCGGCCTCCATCTCGATGGCAAGGACCCCCATCTTCGTCCAGCCCGCGTTCGCCTTCAGGCCGTCGGGCACATTGCCCTCATCCCCGTAGAAACGGTCGGAGGACAGAAGGTTGCCGACGTGGTACCGGAGGCCCATCTCCTCCGCGGTATCCGCCGCGGTACGGAGCAGCGCATAACTGCAGACCGGGGCAAATGTGCCCGCCAGCCGGAACTGTTCCGCGTACCTCGAATCCGTACACGCGCCCATGCCGAGCACGATGTCCCGGACGCGGACCGTGGGGTCCAGGGCGCCGGCGGAGCCCACCCGGATGATGTTCTTCACGCCGAAAAAGTTGAATAATTCATAAGAATAGATGCCGATGGAAGGCATGCCCATGCCGCTGGCCATGACGGATACCTTCGTTCCTTCATAGAAGCCGGTGTAACCGTTCACGCCGCGGACGTTGTTGACCAGCCGCGCGTCCTCCAGGAAATGTTCCGCGATGAACTTCGCGCGGAGGGGGTCCCCCGGCATCAGGACGGTCGGGGCGAAATCCTCCGGAGATGCGTTGATGTGCGGTGTTGGGTACGGATGTTCCATTTCTGCTCCTCCTCTGGTCTGCCTGTACCGGCCCGGTCCTTCCATCCGGAAGGCGCCGGGCCGTCTATGCTTTAAAGGCTTCCCCCACAAAAAGGAAGCCCGTCCCTTCATGTTACGCAGGCTGCCCGCCGGACCCCGGGCCATGCGCCTCCGTTTCCTTCACGATCTTCACGATCCTGCTGGTCCCGAGCCGCGACGCCCCGAGTAACAGGAATTCCTCTGCGTCCTCGAGGGACGAGATCCCGCCCGCGGCCTTGACCTTCACATGGGGCGCCACATGGGC
>JAGDAW010000189.1 GCA_017959345.1 Lachnospiraceae bacterium
CCCCTGTCTTTGGATATCCGCGCAGGCGCACGCGGTGCGCTTCCGGATGTGCCTCGAAGTGCCGCTCTATTGCCATAAGTACCTGTACGTCCTGAATACGGGCGTCATCGACCCGGCGACGGTTCCGGAAGTGCGTACCACCATGCTCGAACCGCATGACGAGCTGTGGAAGATGTCTTACCTGAACGGGGACAGATAAGCGGAAGCATATGCCGGGACCGTAAAAAGTCCCGGCATTTTTCATGTTGCAGGATAGATGGAAAGGGTGTATAATAAGTCCACACTATTTTCCGGAGGATCCCTCCGGCAGAAAGGAGCCCTCTCCATGGTCATCCGCCCTCTGGACACCGCGGCCGAAACAAGGACCATCGTTTTTTCGTTTGACGAGGCATACGCGAAGTATTTCTCCGTCGCGCTGCTGTCGTTTGCCGGCTGCGCCCCCCATAACGGCCTCTGTGACCTGGCTGTGCGGTACCGTTCCCTTGCGGAACGGGTGAAAAGGTGTGCCCGGGGCTGGTCCCGGAGGGCATGTCCCTCCGCTTCCGCAAAGCCATGGGGAAGGCACTCAGCCTGTGCAGCGCCGTCCTGCTGATGCTTCTCGCGGCAGGGTGCGCGCCGGGCCCCCGGGAGGGAAGTCCGGGCGGGCACCCCGTGACGGAGAATGGGATCACATTTTCCTGCGATTCCGGGGTGTATATGCAGAACCGGCTTGCCGTGACGATCACGGCGCCGGAGGGCTGCACCATCGCCTATACCACGAACGGGAAGACGCCGACGGCCGCGGACGACACCGGGCGCACCGAGGTCCGGGTGGTCCTGTCGAAAGGCGGGGACGGGTACCTGATCCAACACCGGGACCTGCTGATGATCCCGGAATTACCTGCGCGGATGGTGCTGGCCGATCCGTCTCTTCCATCAGGGAAGGTTTTGCGTGCGGCCGCCGTTTCTCAGACCGGGGAGGCCGGGGAAGCGGTGACAAAAGTCTATTTCCTCCAGACGGATTTTGAGAAACGGTTTCCCGGGTGCCTCGTGGTCTCCATTGTGGCGGATCCCGCGGACCTCCTGGACTATGAGACCGGGATCCTGACCCCCGGGGCCATATTTGACGCATGGAAACGGAAGACCGGGAACCCGGAAGAATACTTCAACGACAAGTATTGGCTGATCGAATCAAACTTCACGCAGCGCGGGAAAGCGTGGGAGCGCGCGTGCATCGTGCAGATCTATGACGGGGATGGGATACCGGCCGCGGAAGCGCCCGCCGGCATCCGGGTCACGGGAAATGCGTCCCGCTTCGAAGGGCAGAAATCCCTTAACGTGTATTTCAGGGAAGAGTACGGGCAGAAGTATCTGGATTATGAGCTGTTCGATGGAATCGGGCGTTACCGGAGCTTCCGCCTGAGGTCGGGGGGCAATAACGCGAACTGGCTGAAGTTTAAGGATGCGTACCTCCAGGAACTGGTGGACGGGCAGAATTACCTGTCTGCCGGGACTAGGCCGGCGGTCCTGTTCCTGAACGGGGAGTACTGGGGCCCGTACCTGCTGACGGAGAAACTGACGGACCAGATGATCAGTGACCACTACGGCGTCGATAAGGACCAGGTGGTCCTGTTCAAGGAAGGGGTCCTGGAAGAGGGAAAGGACAGGGACGTCCTGCTGTACGAGGCCCTGATGGCATACGCGGAACGGGATCTCACAGACCCGGACGTGTGGCAGGAATTCTGCACGGTTATGGACGTGCGCTCCATGGCGGAGTACTGCGCGGCAGAGATCTATCTGGGAAATGCGGACTGGAAGCCGGACAAGAACGACGTGCTCTGGCGGACCCGGGACGGTTCCTGGAATGAAGGACGCTGGCAGTACATCCTGTATGACGTGGAATTCAGCTCCGGCATGTATGGATTTGAGGACGGCAGAGCCGCCCCGGCCAGGGACCATTTCCGGCTTGCGCTGGAACAGTATCCCCTGTTTGCCGCCGCGATCCGGAACCCGGAATTCTATGACCTGTTCCTGGACGCGCTCCGGGAGATCGGCGGGGTCCGCTGCGCCCCGGAGCGGGCGGAGAAGCTGCTCTCCGAATACATCGCCGCGTGGGCGCCGCTGATGCCGGATTTTTACCGCCGGTTCGGGGACTGGCGCCATCTGTGGGACCGCTCGGTTTCCGATACGACGCTCTTTTTCAGGGAACGGTATGACTGCCTCATGCCGCTTGTAGAAAGTTATGAATGACGGAAAGGCGAAAAGCAGGGAGG
>JAGDAW010000190.1 GCA_017959345.1 Lachnospiraceae bacterium
CAGCCGCTCGGGCATCTCAATCACCCGCTTCTCCGAGAGCGCCCCGTCCCGGATGATGTTTACCGTGGCGCCGGGCTCCGCATAGCCGATCACGTCCAGGTCCACCGGGAAATCCGCGTCGATCGTGATGATGTCCTTCCTGCCCATTTTCCGGCTGACGGCGTTCTTGATGATGGCCACGGACGCGTCCAGCTCGTCCAGCTTCAGCAGTTCGTAAAGCTTCATGGCGCCGCCGGCCGTGATGTGGTCGATGACCACGCCGTTCCGGATCGAGTCGATATTCATAGGGTTCCGGCCTCCTTTAAGAGCTTCAGGATCAGCGCCATCCGCATGTATTTCCCGTTCAGCACCTGCTTGAAATAGCACGCCCTCGGGTCACTGTCGATCTTCACGCTGATCTCGTTGACGCGCGGCAGGGGGTGCATGATGCAGAGGTCCTTCTTCGCGCTGACGAGTTTCTCCGGGGTCAGGATGTAGCTGTCCTTCAGCCGGAGGTATTCCTCCTCGTTGAAGAAGCGCTCCCGCTGCACCCGGGTCATGTACAGGATATCCAGTTCCGGCATGACGGACATCAGGTCCGTGGTCTGCGTATAGGGGATCATCCTTTTCTTGATCGACTCCCGCTTGACGTAGCCCGGCACCTTCAGTTCTTCCGGCGAAATCAGCACGAACCGGATGCCCTCGTACCGGGACAGCGCGTTGATCAGGGAGTGGACGGTGCGGCCGAACTTCAGGTCCCCGCAGAGGCCGATGGTCAGCCCGTCAAATGTGCCCTTCTCCCGCCAGATCGTCAGCAGGTCCGCCAGCGTCTGGGTGGGATGGCAATGGCCGCCGTCCCCCGCGTTGATGACCGGGACCGCAGCGTTCAGGGAGGCCACCAGGGCGGCGCCTTCCTTGGGATGGCGCATGGCGATGATGTCCGCGTAGCAGCTCACCGTCTTCGCCGTATCCGCCACGCTCTCCCCCTTCGCCGCGGACGACGAGCCCGCGTCCGGCACGGAGATCACATGGCCGCCGAGCTCGTACATGGCCGCCTCGAAGGAGAGGCGCGTCCTTGTGGAGGGCTCGAAAAACAGGGTGGCCAGCTTCTTCCGGTCGCAGGCATGGGCGTACCTGTCCGGGTCTTTGATGATGTCTTCCGCGGAGGCGATCAGTTCCCGGATCTCCTCCGCCGTCAGGTCCAGGATGTCAATGACGCTTTTCGGCATAGATCTTATTCCCTTTCTGCCGGGGCGCGCCCCCGGCGCCGCGTCCGGCCCCTTGCTTCCTCAGTCCTTCCGGATCCAGCTTTCGTCCGACGGGTTGTTCCGGAAGGCGATCAGCCGCGCCACGTCCTCCGGCCGGATGTACCCCTGCTCGGCGGCGGTCTCCGCCACCGCATCGAAGTTCGTCAGGGACACATTTTCCACCTCCGCGGCGGCCAGGCGCTCCAGCCCCTTCTTCATGCCGTACGTGAAAATGGACACGATGCCCAGGACGTCGGCGCCGGCTTCCCGGAGCGCTTCCACGACCTCGATCACGCTGCCGCCGGTGGAGATCAGGTCCTCCACCACCACGGTCTTCTGCCCGGGCAGGAGTTTCCCCTCGATCCGGTTCTGCCGGCCGTGGTCCTTCGCGCCGGATCGCACATAACCCATCGGCAGGCCCAGAATATGGCCGGTTATGGCCGCGTGGGCGATGCCGGCGGTAGAAGTACCCATCAGCACCTCCGCCTCCGGAAAACGGCCTTTTACGAGGGCTGCGAGCCCTTCCTCCACGTCCGTCCGGACCGCCGGGTCCGTCAGGGTCAGCCGGTTGTCGCAATAGACCGGGCTCTTGATGCCGCTGGCCCAGGTGAAGGGCTCATCCGGCCGGAAGAAGACCGCCCCGATGGAGAGCAGGTCTTCCGCAATCTTCTTTTCCATATTCATCGGATCAGGCTCCTTATCCGTCTTTCGCTCCGTCCCCGCGCCGCCGCATCCTGCCTGCGCGCAGGGCTGTTCCGGGACATCCGCCGGTTCGTCCTCGAATTCCAGGACGCACCGTTCATACGCGGCCACCGGGTCTTCCGCCGCGGTGATCGGCCGCCCCACCACG
>JAGDAW010000191.1 GCA_017959345.1 Lachnospiraceae bacterium
AGAAGGTCGCCATCGACTCCGGCGTCTGCGTGGTCGCGAAGGAAGACGGCGTCGTCGAACGCTCCGCGTCCAATGAGATCGTGGTCCGGAACGACGACGGGAACCGCATGACCTACAAGCTTGGGAAGTTCATGCGGTCGAACCAGTCGAACTCCTACAACCAAAAGCCCATCGTCTTCAAGGGCGAGCGGGTCCGTAAGGGCCAGGTCATCGCGGACGGGCCGTCCACCAGCAACGGCGAAGTGGCGCTCGGCAAGAACCCGCTGATCGGCTTCATGACCTGGGAAGGGTATAACTACGAGGACGCGGTCCTGGTCTCCGAACGGCTGGTCCAGGACGACGTGTATACCTCCATCCATATCGAAGAGTATGAGATCGAAGCGCGTGAGACGAAGCTCGGCCCCGAGGAGATCACCCGGGACGTGCCCGGCGTCGGCGACGACGCGCTGAAGGACCTGGACGACAGCGGCGTGATCCGCATCGGCGCGGAAGTGCGTGCCGGGGACATCCTGGTCGGAAAGGTGACGCCGAAGGGCGAGACGGAGCTGAACGCGGAAGAGCGGCTGCTCCGCGCGATCTTCGGCGAGAAGTCCCGCGAAGTGCGCGACACCTCGCTGAAGCTGCCGCACGGCGCCTACGGCATCGTCGTGGACACGAAGGTGTTCACGCGTGAGAACAATGAAGACCTGTCCCCCGGCGTTTCGAAGTCCGTCTGCATCTATATTGCGCAGAAGAGGAAGATCTCCGTGGGCGACAAGATGGCCGGCCGCCATGGGAACAAGGGCGTCGTGTCCCGCGTGCTCCCGGTGGAAGACATGCCGTTCCTGCCGAACGGCCGTCCGCTGGACATCGTGCTGAACCCGCTGGGCGTGCCTTCCCGTATGAACATCGGGCAGGTGCTGGAGACCCATCTGTCCCTGGCCGCGAAGGCGCTTGGCTTCAACATTTCCACGCCGTTCTTCGACGGCGCGACGGAGAAGGACATCATCG
This sequence comes from Lachnospiraceae bacterium, assembly GCA_017959345.1. Lineage (GTDB taxonomy): Bacteria > Bacillota > Clostridia > Lachnospirales > Lachnospiraceae > UBA1267. The sequence continues at coordinate 991 of JAGDAW010000191.1, forward strand.
AGTTCCTGGGGATCGCGAACGATTACGTGAACGGGGACTTCGAGGTCTTTAAGGAGAAATATAAGGACTCCCTGTCGGATGAAGTGCTGGATTACCTCGGCAGCCATCTGGACCACAGGGCGGAATGGGCCGGCGTGCCCATCCGGGAAGACGGCAAGGTCCGGCTCCGCGACGGCCGCACGGGCGAATTCTTCGACGCGCCCGTTACGATCGGCTTCATGCACTACATGAAGCTGCACCACCTGGTGGACGATAAAATCCACGCCCGTTCCACGGGTCCCTATTCCCTCGTGACGCAGCAGCCCCTCGGCGGCAAGGCGCAGTTCGGCGGCCAGCGTTTCGGCGAGATGGAAGTGTGGGCGCTGGAAGCGTACGGCGCTTCCTACACGCTGCAGGAGATCCTGACCGTGAAGTCGGACGATGTGATCGGCCGCGTGAAGACGTACGAAGCGATCATCAAGGGCGCGAACATCCCGAAGGCGGGCGTGCCGGAATCCTTCAAGGTCCTGATCAAGGAACTCCAGAGCCTGGCGCTGGACGTCCGCGTGCTGCGTGACGACAACACCGAAGTGAAGATCGAGGAGAACCTGGACAGCACCACGTTCAACTCCATCCTGAACGAAGACATGAAGGAACGCCGTGCGGACCGTCATGAGATGCACGCGTACGGCTTCTCGGAGCAGGAGATCGTGGACGGGGAGTTTGAGTACACCCAGGAAGACTCCGCAGAGGAAGAAGACGGGAATGACGGGTATTCGTCGGACTTTGACGATTATACGGAAGAGTAAGGAAGGGAGAAGCATATATGGCAGAGACAATGAACGAAACCTACGAGCCGCTGTCGTTTGATGCGATCCGCATCGGACTGGCATCCCCGGAGAAGATCCGGGAGTGGTCTCACGGCGTTGTCACGAAACCCGAAACCATCAACTACCGTACCCTGAAGCCGGAGAAGGACGGCCTGTTCTGCGAAAGGATCTTCGGACCGAGCAAGGACTGGGAGTGCCACTGCGGCAAATATAAAAAGATCCGCTACAAGGGCGTCATCTGCGACCGCTGCGGCGTCGAAGTGACGAAGGCCTCCGTCCGCCGCGAGCGCATGGGGCATATCGAGCTTGCGACCCCCGTTTCGCACATCTGGTATTTCAAGGGGATCCCCAGCCGCATGGGACTTGCGCTGGACCTTTCCCCGCGGACGCTGGATAAGGTGCTGTATTTCGCCTCCTACATTGTCCTGGACCCGGGTGAGACCACGCTCGAATATAAGGAATGCCTGAACGAGCGGGAGTACCAGGAAGCGGTCCAGGCGTTCGGAAAGAACGCATTCCGTGCCGGCATGGGCGCGGAAGCCGTGAAGGAACTGCTCCGGAACATCGACGTGGAGAAGGAAGCGCGGGAGCTCCGGGAAGAACTCCTGGCCTCCTCCGGGCAGAAGCGCTCCAAGCTCATCAAGCGCGTCGAAGTGATGGAGTCCCTCCTGACCTCCGGCAATAAAGCTGAATGGATGATCCTGGACGCGGTGCCCGTAATCCCGCCCGACCTGCGCCCCATGGTGCAGCTGGACGGCGGCCGCTTCGCGACCTCGGACCTGAACGACCTCTACCGCAGGATCATCAACAGGAACAACCGTCTTGCGCGCCTGCTCGAGATCGGCGCGCCGGACATCATCATCCGCAACGAGAAGCGCATGCTCCAGGAAGCGGTGGACGCCCTGATCGACAACGGCCGCCGCGGCCGCCCGGTCACCGGCGCCGGCAACCGCGCGCTGAAGTCGCTCTCCGACATGCTGAAGGGCAAGCAGGGCCGGTTCCGCCAGAACCTGCTCGGCAAGCGCGTGGACTATTCCGGCCGTTCCGTTATCGTGGTCGGCCCGGAGCTGAAGATCTACCAGTGCGGCCTCCCGAAGGAGATGGCCATCGAGCTTTTCAAGCCCTTCGTGATGAAGGAGCTGGTGGCCCGCGGCCTCGCGAACAATATCAAAGCCGCGAAGAAGATGGTCGAGCGGGTGGAAGAAGCCGTCTGGGATATCCTGGAAGACGTGATCCACGAGCATCCCGTCATGCTGAACCGCGCACCGACGCTGCACCGCCTCGGCATCCAGGCGTTCGAGCCGATCCTTGTGGAAGGTAAGGCCATCCGCCTGCACCCGCTGGTCTGTACCGCGTTCAACGCGGACTTCGACGGCGACCAGATGGCCGTCCACCTCCCGCTTTCGGAAGAAGCGCAGGCGGAGTGCAGGTTCCTCCTGCTTTCCCCGAACAACCTCCTGAAGCCTTCGGACGGCGGCCCCGTGGCGGTCCCGTCGCAGGATATGGTCCTGGGCATCTACTACCTGACCCAGGAGCGCCCCGGCGTTGCCGGCGAAGGGAACGCCTACAAGAGCATCAACGAAGCGATCCTCGCCCTTGAGAACAAGTGCCTGGACCTGCACGCGAAGATCAAAGTCCGCGTGTCCAGGGAGATCGACGGCCAGACCGTCACCGGGACCGTGGAGACGACCCTGGGCCGCCTGATCTTCAATGAGATCATCCCCCAGGACCTGGGCTTCGTGGACCGCACGAAGAAGGGCAATGAACTGAAGCCGGAGATCGATTTCCTCGTGGACAAGGGGAAACTGAAGCACATCCTCGAGCTCGTATTTTCCGTATACGGCGCCACGAAGAGCGCCGAAGTGCTGGACGATATCAAGGCGCTCGGGTATAAGTACTCCACGCGTTCCGCCATCACGGTTTCCATTTCGGACATGACCATCCCGCCCGAGAAGGAAGAGCTGATCCGGGAAGCGCAGAAGACCGTGAACACGATCACGAAGAACTACCGGCGCGGCCTTATCAACGACGAGGAGCGTTACCACGAAGTCATCGCGGCGTGGAAGCGCACCGACGAGGAACTGACGAAATACATTTACCCGGCCCTGGGTGAATACAACAACATTTACATGATGGCCGTGTCCGGCGCCCGCGGATCGAAGAACCAGATCAAGCAGCTGATCGGATGGCGCGGCCTGATGGCGAATACGACGGGCCAGACCATCGAGCTGCCCATCACCTCGAACTTCCGCGAGGGCCTGAACGTGCTGGAGTACTTCATGTCCGCGCACGGTTCCAGGAAGGGCATGTCCGATACGGCGCTCCGTACCGCGGACTCCGGATACCTGACCCGGCGTCTCGTGGACGTCTCCCAGGACATCATCATCCGTGAGGACGACTGCGCGCGGGACGGCGAGATCCCCTATATGGAGATTTCGGCGTTCATGGACGGGGACGAGAAGATCGAATCCCTGAAGGAGCGTCTGACCGGCCGCTTCATCGCGGAGACCATTACGGACCCGGATACCGGGAAGACCGTGATCGAGACGAACCATATGGTGACGCCCAGGATCGCGGACGAAATCCTGAAAGTGCTGGAGAAGGAAGGCCGGAACAGCGTACGGATCCGCAACAACCTGTCCTGCAGGTCGCACCTCGGCGTCTGCGCGAAGTGCTACGGCGCGAACATGGCGACCGGCGAGCCCGTACAGGTGGGTGAAGCGGTCGGCATCATCGCCGCGCAGTCCATCGGCGAACCCGGTACGCAGCTGACCATGAGGACGTTCCACACCGGCGGTGTCGCGGGCGGCGATATCACACAGGGTCTTCCCCGTGTCGAGGAGCTGTTCGAGGCCCGTTCCCCGAAGGGTATGGCCATCATTTCCGAGATCGACGGCGAAGTGACCATCCGCGACAACAAGCGGAAGCGCGAAGTGGTCGTCACGAACGGGGAGACCGGGGATTCCAGGACGTACCTGATCACGTTCGGTTCGAACCTCGCGAAGCGCGGGAACCAGGAACTGCAGAACGGGGACCTGATCAAGGCCGGCGACAAGATTACCGAAGGCTCCATCAACCCCCATGACATCCTGCGGATCCAGGGCCTGCGTGCCGTGCAGGATTACATGCTCCATGAAGTGCAGCGGCCTTACCGTCTGCAGGGCGTGGAGATCAACGACAAGCACATTGAGATCATCGTGCGCCAGATGCTGAAGAAGGTGCGCGTGGAAGAGTGCAATGACGCGGACGTGCTGCCCGGGACCGTCATGGACGTGCTGAACTTCAATGAAATGAACGAAGCGCTGGTCCGCGAAGGGAAGACCCCCGCGGAAGGCACCCAGATCATGCTCGGCATCACGAAGGCGTCCCTCGCGACGGATTCCTTCCTGTCCGCCGCCTCCTTCCAGGAGACGACGAAGGTGCTGACCGAAGCCGCCATGAACGGGAAGGTGGACCACCTGGTCGGCCTGAAGGAGAACGTCCTGATCGGCAACCTGATCCCCGCCGGGACCGGTATGAAGAAGTACCGGAACGTGAACCTGGATTCGGATGCCCGCTTCGAGGAGGAGATGGCGGAGAAGGCCCTTGCGTCTTCCCGTACGTACGAGTCTGACGAAGAGGCAGAGGAGCAGGGAGAGGAAGACGAGGAGCTTCTGGACGAGGAGTTTGAGGAAGAAGGACTCCTGGAGGATTCGGAGGAAGAGAACGCGTTTATCGACGAGAATTACTTCGAGGAATAAGAAACGGCAGATGAGGGGCCCCGCGGAAACGTCCGCGGGGTTCCCGTTTTTTTGGCGCTTTGCCGTGACATTTCCCGGTTTTTATGCTATCATTAAAAAAAGAGAAACAAAGAAGCCGGCCGGGCCGGTGCTGCACAGGAGGTCAGCATTATGAAAGCATTTATGGATCAGGATTTCCTGCTTTCCACAGATACCGCCAGGGCGCTGTTCCACGATTACGCGGAGCGGCTCCCGGTCATCGACTACCATTGCCACATCAACCCCAGGGAGATCCTGGAGGACCGGCGGTTCCGGAACATCACGGAAGTCTGGCTCGGCGGCGACCATTACAAGTGGCGCGCCATGCGGTCGAACGGCGTGGATGAGTATTACATCACCGGGGACGCGCCGGACCGCGAGAAGTTCCAGAAATACGCGGAAACGCTTGAAAAATGCATCGGGAACCCGCTGTATCACTGGAGCCACCTGGAACTCCAGCGGTTCTTCGACTACCACGGCGTCCTCTCCGGACGGACGGCGGAGGAAGTCTGGAACCTGGCCAATGAGAAGCTGCAGACGGCCGCTTTCTCCGCGCGGAACCTGGTCCGGAAGGCCAATGTCACCGTCATCTGCACCACGGACGACCCGGTGGATTCCCTGGAATACCACGCGGCGCTGAAGCAGGAGATGGGGCTCGGGTTCAGCGTGTACCCGGCGTGGCGTCCCGACAGGGCCATGAACATCCGGAAGCCGGATTTCACGGACTATGTGAAGCAGCTCTCCGAAGTGGCCGGCATGGAGATCCGGTCGTTCGGGGACCTTACGGACGCGCTGATGAAGCGGATGGCGTTCTTTGATTCCATGGGCTGCCGGGTTTCGGACCACGGCCTCGATTATGTGCCGTACAGCCCCGCGGATCCCGCCGTCATCGAGGAAATCTTCGCGAAGCGGATGAACGGGGAAAATGTGACGGCCGCCGAGGAAGCGCAGTACCAGACCGCGTTCCTGCTCGCCATGGGGAAGGGTTACAGCAGGTATAACTGGATCATGCAGCTCCATTACGGGTGCAAGCGGAACAACAACACGCGGATGTTCCGGGCGATCGGCGCGGATACCGGTTTCGACTGCATCCGGAACGACGCGCCGGGTTCCGAACTCGCGGATTTCCTGGACGCGCTGAATGTAGACGGCTGTCTCCCGAAGACGATCCTGTACTCCCTGAACCCGGTGGACAATGCGATGATCGGCACGATCATCGGCTGTTTCCAGGACGGCAGCGCCGCGGGGAAGATCCAGCAGGGCAGCGCCTGGTGGTTCAACGACCACAAGCCCGGCATGACGGAGCAGATGCGCTCCCTCGCGAGCCTCGGGGTCCTCGGGAACTTCATCGGCATGCTGACGGATTCCCGGAGCTTCCTGTCCTATCCCAGGCATGAGTATTTCCGGCGGATCATGTGCGACTTCGTCGGCACCCTGGTGGAGAACGGGGAGTACCCGGACGACCGGAAGGCGCTGAAGGCGATCGTGGAAGGCATTTCCTATTATAACGCGAAGGCGTATTTCGGGTTCCGGCCGCAGGTTTAAGGCCGCAGACCCCGGGAAACCGCGGAAATACGGAAAGAACGGGAGAAGTTTTTGTTTTTACCTCTTGACAAAACAAAAGATTTCTGTATAATGACAGGGTGCGCCTATCTGCGCACCCTGTTTTCATGCGCTTTTTTATCGCCGACAACCGGGCATAGGGAAGACGGGAGACAGCGTATTCATGAATTTTAACAGGAGGACAGAGAATGCCTACATTTAACCAGTTAGTTCGAAAAGGCAGGTCTTCGGAGGCGAAGAAGTCCACGGCGCCCGCCCTTCAGAGAAGCTTTAACTCCCTGAAGAAGCGCGCGATCGACACGTCTTCCCCCCAGAAGCGCGGCGTCTGCACCGCAGTGAAGACCGCCACCCCGAAGAAGCCGAACTCCGCGCTGCGTAAGATCGCCAGGGTCCGTCTTTCGAACGGTATTGAAGTAACAAGCTATATTCCCGGTGAAGGCCATAACCTTCAGGAGCATAGCGTGGTGCTGATTCGCGGCGGACGTGTGAAGGACCTTCCCGGTACCCGTTATCACATCATCCGCGGTACGCTGGATACTGCCGGTGTGGCGAAACGCCGCCAGGCCCGTTCCAAGTACGGCGCGAAGAGACCTAAGGTCAAGAAGTAACATTTTAAGCGTTATCGGATAATCAGTGCGGACATTCTTGAATCCTCATGTATGGTTGTAAACATCGGATAAGAAACGCACGGACACAGGACACTGTGAGTACCGGTGATCTAACGCGTTCCCGGATCCGGCAGGAATCCCCTGCGGGTGCGAAGGAACGCAGATAGTTAAGGAGGGAAGCAACGTGCCTAGAAAAGGACATACCCAGAAAAGAGACGTATTGGCGGACCCGTTATACAGCAACAAGGTGGTGACCAAGCTCATCAACAACATCATGCTGGACGGTAAGAAGGGCGTCGCCCAGAAGATCGTTTACGGTGCGTTCGGCATCGTGGAGAAGAAGGCCGGAAAGCCGGCGCTTGAAGTCTTCGAGACCGCCATGAACAACATTATGCCTGTCCTTGAAGTCAAGGCGAAGCGCGTCGGCGGCGCGACCTACCAGGTCCCCATCGAAGTGAAGCCTGACCGGAGACAGACGCTTGCGCTCCGCTGGCTGACATCTTTCTCCAGGAACCGCGGCGAGAAGACCATGGACCAGCGCCTGGCCGCCGAGATCCTGGACGCCTCGAACAACACGGGCGGCGCCGTAAGGCGTAAGGAAGAGATGCACAGGATGGCAGACGCGAACAAGGCATTTGCGCATTACAGGTTCTGACCCGGCCATTCGCGCGGCCCTTATGGAGAAGCGGCCGCGGCCTGAGCATCCCGGACAGCCTTGTTCCGGACAGACATGAATGTAATGTGTATCCATGCCGGGACACGTTCCCGGCGCCCGAATCAGGCGGGATGACCGCGTGAGAGCGGCTTCCGGCCTTAGGAGGAAAACAGAATGGAAAACGGCAGAGAGTATCCCCTTGAGCGCACCAGGAACATTGGGATTATGGCGCACATCGACGCGGGAAAGACGACTCTGACTGAACGGATCCTGTACTACACCGGAATCAACTATAAGATCGGCGATACCCATGAGGGGACCGCCACCATGGACTGGATGGAGCAGGAGCGCGGCATCACGATCACATCGGCCGCCACGACCTGCCACTGGACGCCGGAGAAGGAGGCGAAGCCCGCCCCCGGCGCGCTGGAGCACCGGATCAATATCATTGATACCCCGGGCCATGTGGATTTTACGGTGGAAGTAGAGCGGTCGCTGCGCGTACTGGACGGTGCGGTCGGCGTGTTCTGCGCGAAGGGCGGGGTCGAACCCCAGTCCGAGAACGTATGGCGCCAGGCAGACACCTACAATGTGCCGCGTATGGCTTTCATTAACAAGATGGACATCCTCGGCGCCAACTTTTACGGCGCCGTGGAGCAGATCCGCACCCGCCTGGGGAAGAACGCGATTATCCTGCAGCTCCCCATCGGGAAAGAAGATACCTTCCGGGGCATCGTGGATCTCTTCGAGATGAGGGCCTATTATTATAACGACGAGAAGGGCGACCAGGTTACGGTCGAAGACGTGCCGGCGGACATGCTGGACGACGCGGAACTGTACCGGGACGAACTGATCGAGAAGATCTGCGAGCTGGACGATGACCTGACCATGATGTACCTGGAAGGGGAGGTCCCTTCCGTGGAGGAACTGAAGGCGGCGCTTAGGAAAGGCACCTGCGAGTGCCGGGCCGTCCCCGTCTGCTGCGGTTCCGCCTACAGGAACAAGGGCGTACAGAAGCTTCTGGACGCGGTGGTCGAATACATGCCGTCCCCGGTCGATATCCCGGCCATCAAAGGCACGGACCTCGCGGGGAACGAAGTGGAGCGGCACTCGTCGGACGAAGAGCCGTTCTCCGCGCTCGCGTTCAAGATCATGGCGGATCCCTTCGTCGGGAAGCTCGCGTTCTTCCGGGTCTATTCCGGGACACTCAGCTCGGGTTCCTACGTGCTGAACGCGACAAAGAACAAAAAAGAACGGATCGGGCGCATTCTCCAGATGCACGCGAACAAGCGGCAGGAGATCAGCATGGTGTACTCGGGCGATATCGCCGCCGCGGTCGGGCTGAAGCTGACCACCACGGGCGACACCATCTGTGACGAGGCGCACCCTGTGATCCTCGAATCCATGGAGTTCCCCGAACCCGTCATCGAGCTCGCCATCGAGCCGACGTCGAAAGCCGGCCAGCAGAAGCTCGGCGAGGCGCTGGCGAAGCTGGCGGAAGAAGACCCCACGTTCCGTTCCCATACGAACCCGGAGACCGGGCAGACGATCATCGCCGGCATGGGCGAGCTCCATCTGGAGATCATCGTGGACCGTCTCCTCCGCGAGTTCAATGTGGAAGCGAACGTCGGCGCGCCGCAGGTGGCGTACAAGGAGACCATCACGAAAGAAGCGGATGTGGACTCCAGATACGTCCGCCAGTCCGGCGGCCGCGGCCAGTATGGCCATTGTAAAGTCCGTTTCTATCCCATGGACGCGAACGGGACCGAGCTTTTCAAGTTCGAATCCGAAGTCGTGGGCGGGAACATCCCGAAAGAGTACATCCCCGCCATCGGGGAGGGCATTGAGGAAGCCACAAAGTGCGGCATCCTCGGCGGTTTCCCGGTCGTGGGCATCCACGCCGTGGTTTACGACGGCTCCTACCATGAGGTGGACTCCTCGGAGCTCGCGTTCCACATTGCCGGATCCATGGCCTTCAAGGAAGCCATGCAGAAGGCGGGCGCGGTGCTGCTCGAGCCCATCATGAAGGTGGAAGTCACCATGCCGGAAGAGTACATGGGGGACGTGATCGGGGACATCAGCGCCCGGCGCGGCCGCATCGAAGGCATGGACGACCTGGGCGGCGGCAAGATCGTCAGAGGCTATGTGCCGCTCGCGGAGATGTTCGGCTATTCCACGGACCTGCGTTCGAAGACGCAGGGCAGGGGGAACTATTCCATGTTCTTCGAGCGCTACGAACAGGTGCCGAAGAACATCCAGGACCAGGTCCTTCACCGGTAAACGGACACGGCCTTATGAAGGCCGCTGCCGGGCAGGATGAATTTTCCGCCCGGTAAAAAAAGAACTTGCAATATTTGCAGAAATACACTATAATACCCTCGTTTGGGTAAAAGATTGCCGTCAGGCGTAATTTCAGGAGGATTATCTAAAATGGGAAAAGCCAAATTTGAAAGAAACAAGCCGCATTGCAACATCGGTACAATCGGCCACGTTGACCATGGTAAGACCACGCTGACCGCAGCGATTACCGTTGTTCTTTCCAAGCGGGTTGCCGGTAACGTCGTTACCGAATTCGATAAGATCGATAAGGCTCCCGAAGAGCGTGAAAGAGGTATTACCATTAACTCTGCTCACGTTGAGTACGAAACCAATAAGAGACATTATGCGCACGTTGACTGCCCCGGCCATGCCGACTACGTCAAG
>JAGDAW010000192.1 GCA_017959345.1 Lachnospiraceae bacterium
AAGTTCAAATCGGCGCAGCCGCACGCGGAAGGGACAGGCATTCCTCGCGCCCGCGGGGCCGAAGTTCAAATCGGCGCAGCCGCACGCGGAAGGGACAGTCATTCCTCGTGCCCGCGGGCCGGATTCCTGTTCGTGCCCCGTTTTGGGCGGCCGGATATCGGTATATCTGCCTGTATAGATATCGGTTATACGGATACGTCGAATCCGTTGTCGTTAAATTCTACCACAAATTTCCCACAATGTCAAAACCGGATGTTGGGTTTTTAAGTGTTTTTTTGCCGGATAATCACAAAAAACAGCGCTGCGGGGGTTGTCCGGAACGCACGGGGTTCACATTTTCACTTATATTTCACGATAAAATAGATTTATTTATCGTATCCGGATGGTCATCGCGTAACAGGTATTTTATACGAAACGGCTGTTTTCCGTGCCCTGACCGGGCATCCGGACCGTTTTTTTAATCCCCGGGGCCCGGGCCTGGCCGCCCCGTTCCACCGGCCGCTGTTCTTATCCTTGCGGTCCGCAGAACGCCTCCGGGTCTCCTGATTCCCGCGCTTCCCCGAGGAAGCTTTCCATCAGCTGCAGCACCTCCTCGCGGCCGGTCTTCTTCACTGACGAGAACGGGATCAGGATCCCGTCCTGCGGCATCCCGAGGACTCTCCGGATGACCGCCTTCATCTTCGCCTGTTCATTGGCGGAAAGCTTATCCGCCTTGGTCAGGATGACGGCAGGCCGGAACCCGTATTCCACGATCCGCGCGTACATCTTCAGGTCCTCCGCGGACGGCTCATGGCGCATGTCCAGAAGCAGGAAGACGGCCTTCAGGCTTCCGGACGTCCGGAAATAGCGGTCGATCATGGCGCCCCACTTGGCGCGGGTCTCCGCGGACACTCTCGCGTATCCGTAGCCCGGCAGATCCGTGAGGTAAAACGCCTCGTTGACCAGGTAATAGTTGATGGTGCGGGTTTTCCCCGGCTCCTGCGAAACCCTGGCAAAGGCCTTCCGGTTCAGGAGCGCATTGACCAGGGAGGATTTCCCGACGTTCGACCTTCCGGCAAACGCGAACTCCGGCGCTTCATGCGCCGGCAGCCTGCTTGTTATCCCGCATACGCAGTCGAGCACGACCGAACGAATCACCATCTGACGTCCACCTGCAATAAAGGGGTGCCGTGTACGGGCACCCCTGTTCAAACCTGTTACGCGCTTTCCGCCGCGATTCCCTGCGTATCCGCCCCGTTCAGGACCGCACTGCCCTTTCCTTCCACCATATCCCGGGTAATCAGGCAGGACGTGACGTGGTCCTGTCCGGGAAGGTCGAACATCAGCTGCTGCATGGTGCTCTCGAGGATGGCGCGGAGTCCGCGCGCCCCGGTGCCGCGGGAGAACGCAAGGTCCGCCACGGCTTCCAGCGCCCCGTCTTCGAACGTAAGGTCGATATTGTCCATCTTAAAGAGTTCCTGGTACTGCTTGACCAGCGCGTTCCTGGGCTCTTTCAGGATCCGGACGAGCGCTTCCTTCGAGAGGAGTTCGAGGCTCACGGTCACGGGAATACGGCCGACGAATTCCGGGATCAGGCCGAAACGGACCAGGTCTTCCGGCATGACCTGCTTCAGCAGCGTGGAAATGTCCTGGTTGTTCTTGTCGATGACCGGCGCGTTAAAACCGATGGAACCGGCTTCCTGACGCGCCTGGATGATCTTCTCGATGCCGTCGAACGCCCCGCCCACGATGAACAGGATGTTCGTGGTGTTGATGGGGATGCACTCCTGGGAGGGGTGCTTCCGCCCGCCCTGGGGCGGCACGTTCGCGTCCGTCCCCTCGATGATCTTCAGAAGGGCCTGCTGCACGCCTTCGCCGGAGACGTCACGGGTGATCGAAACGTTCTCGCTCTTCTTGGAGATCTTATCGATCTCGTCGATGAAGACGATGCCCATCTCCGCCCTGGCGATGTCGTAGTCCGCGGCCTGGATCAGCTTCAGGAGGATCGTCTCCACGTCCTCGCCCACATAGCCCGCTTCCGTCAGCGACGTGGCGTCCGCCACCGCGAACGGCACGTTCAGGAGGCGCGCCAGCGTCTGGGCAAGGTACGTCTTGCCGGAACCCGTGGGCCCGATCATCAGCACATTGCTCTTCTGGATCTCGACCTTCGTCCGCTGGCGGTACATGATCCGCTTGTAATGATTATAAACCGCCACGGAAAGGGCGATCTTCGCCTGGTCCTGCCCGATGACGTATTCATCCAGTTTCTCCTTGATCTGGACCGGCTTGTAAAGCCTTAAGCCCATGTCGTCGAAACGGGAATCCTGCTCCTCACGCACGATCTCCTCACAGAGCACCACGCATTCGTCGCAGATATAAGTGCCGCGGGTCCGCCCGGCGATCATTTTCTTGACCTGGCCGTTCGTTTTCCCGCAGAAGGAACAGACATATCTGTCGTCCTGGTTATGGTTGCTTGCCACTGATGACTTCTCCTTGATCTGACGGTACGTAAATGATCCTCTAAACACCTGCGGAAAACCGCCGGACCTGTATCATGCGCAGGCAGCGCCCCGCCCTTAAAGGCGGATGGTCAATGCTTCCTGATGATTTCGTCCACAAGCCCGTAGGCCTTCGCCTCGTCCGCGTCCATCCAGTTGTCGCGGTCCGTATCCCGCTCGATCGTCTCCAGCGGCTGCCCGGTGAAATCCGCGAGCATGCGGTTCAGGTTCCCGCGGATCTTCAGGATGTGGCGCGCGGCGATCTCGATCTCCGTGGCCTGGCCCTGGGTGCCGCTCATGGGCTGGTGGATCATGATTTCGGAATTCGGAAGCGCGAAGCGTTTCCCTTTCGTCCCGCCCGCAAGGAGGAACGCGCCCATGGACGCGGCCATCCCGACGCAGATCGTGGCGACGTCACATTTGATATACTGCATCGTATCGTAGATGGCCATGCCGGCGGAAATGGAACCGCCCGGGCTGTTGATGTACAGGCTGATGTCCTTCGAAGGGTCTTCGGATTCCAGGAAGAGCAGCTGCGCGACGACGAGGCCGGCGGTGACGTCGTTCACTTCGTCCGCGAGAAAAATAATGCGCTCTTTGAGAAGCCTGGAATAGATGTCAAAGGCCCGTTCGCCCCTGTTGGTCTCTTCTATGACTGTCGGTACAAGTGCCATTCTGTGCTCCTTTCCGATTCTTCCGTATCCTCGGTTATTCCGCGATCCTGTCCAGCGCTTTCCGGACCAGGAGCTCGTCCCGGATCCCGTCAAGGTCCCGTTCGCCGATCAGCTCTTTCAGCTTCTCCGCTTCCATCTGGTAGGATTCGGCCATATTCTTAATCTCTTCGTCGAGGTCCTCGTCCGTGACCGTGATCCCTTCCGCCTTCGCGATGGCTTCCAGCGTCAGCGTGTTCCGGATGCGGGTCTTCGCCTCATCCCTGAACTGGTCGACGACCTGGTCCATGGTCTTTCCGGTGTACTTCATATACATCTCCATGGAAAGGCCCTGCTGCTGCAGGCGGTTCGCGTAATCGTTCGCGAGGCTCCTGGCCTGCTCTTCGATCATGGCGGCGGGGATGTCCATCTTCGCGTTCTCCACGGCGCGCTTCAGGATCTCGTCGCGTTTCTTCCGGTCCGCGTCCTTCTGCTTCCGCTCCAGGAGCTTCGCGTGAAGGTCCGCCCGGTAGGCTTCCAGCGTATCGAAATCCGACACTTCCTCGGCGAATTCATCGTCCGCTTCCGGGAGTTCCTTCGTGCGGATCTCATGGATCTTCACCTTGAACAAGGCGGGCTTCCCGGCAAGGTTCTCCGCGTGGTATTCCTCCGGGAACGTCACGTGGACGTCCAGTTCGTCCCCCGCGTTCGCGCCGATGAGCTGGTCTTCAAAGGTATCGATAAAGGAATGGGACCCGATGGCCAGTTCGTGGTTCTCGCCCTTGCCGCCTTCGAACGCCACGCCGTCCACATATCCGTCATAATCGATCACGGCGATGTCGCCTTCCTGCACGGGGCGGTCTTCCACCGTAATCGTACGGGCGTTCTGCTCACGCACGCGGTCCACTTCCGCGTCCACTTCCGCTTCCGTGACGCGCACAGGCTCCAGTTCGATCTCGAATCCCTTATACTGTCCGAGTTCCACGGCCGGCTTCAGCGCCACCGTCGCGGTATAGACGAACGGCTGGTCCTTCCCGAGGCTGACGATATCGATCTCCGGGCGCGCGACGATGTCCAGGTCCCTGCACGCCTCATCTTCCATGGCTTCCGCATAGGACGCGGAAACGAGTTCATCCGCGGCGTCTTCGTAGAACACGCCTTCGCCGTACGCCTTCTCGATCAGCTTCCGGGGGGCTTTTCCCTTCCGGAAACCCGGGAGCTGGATCTTCCCGCGGTTCTTCAGGTACGCATGGTTGACCGCTTCCTCAAACGCCTCCGCGGACGCCTCTATGGTGATCTTCGCAAGATTGCCTTCCAGTTTCTCTACCGTTACCTTATTCATCTTTCTTCTTCTCCTCTGCTGTGACGTCCCCGCATCCGTCCGCGCGGGGCGCCTGTTCATGATTCCTGCGTCCGGAGGGTCTCCTTACCGGACCGCAACAGTATGATTATAGCACAAATGCCGCCGATATTCCATCTTTTTTTAAACGTTCATCCGGGATTTACGGCGCCGTCCAGGGCGCGGATCTCGTCTTCCAGCGCGGAGAACAGTTCCTCTTCCGGGACTTTCCGGATGATTTCGCCCTTCCGGAACAGGAGGCCGCAGCCGTCCCCGCCCGCGATCCCGAGGTCCGCCTCGCGCGCCTCGCCGGGGCCGTTCACCGCGCACCCCATGACCGCGACCTTCAGGTCCAGGCGGCGGTACTTCTGCACCATTTTCTCCACCCGGTCCGCGAGCGTGATGAGGTCGATCTTCGTCCGCCCGCAGGTGGGACAGGACACGACCTCGATGCCGCCTTTCCTGAGGCCGAGCGCCCGCAGCAGGATCTTCGCCGCGCGCACTTCTTCCACCGGGTCCCCGGTCAGGGAAATGCGCACCGTGTCCCCGATGCCCTGCGACAGGATCAGCGCAAGGCCGGCGGCGGACTTGACGGCCCCGGAGAAAACGGTGCCCGCTTCCGTAATGCCCACATGGAGCGGGTACGGGCAGCGCGGCGCCAGGAGCCGGTGCGCTTCCGCGCACATCATCACGTCCGAAGACTTGATGCTGACGACCAGGCGGTCGTAATCCATCTCTTCGATCATCCGGACCTTCTCCAGGGCGGATTCCGCGATGCCTTCCGCGGTGACGCCGCCGTATTTCTCCAGGAACGGCTTCTCCAGGGACCCGGAGTTCACGCCGACCCGGATGGGGACTTCCCGCGCCCTGCAGGCGTCCACGACGGCCCGGATCTTCTCTTTCCCCCCGATATTCCCGGGGTTGATGCGGATCTTGTCCGCCCCGTGCTCCACGGCGCTGACGGCCAGGCGGTAATCGAAATGGATGTCCGCCACCAGCGGGATACGGATCCGCTTCCGGATCTCCCCGAGCGCCGCGCAGGATTCCTCATCCGGCGCCGTGCACCGGACAATCTCGCATCCGGCATCCTCGAGCGCATGGATCTGCCGGACGGTCGCTTCCACGTCCCGGGTCGGGGTATTCGTCATGGACTGGATCAGGATGGGGTTCCCCCCGCCGATCACCCGGTCCCCGATCCGGATCTCCTTCGTATGCGCGCGGTCCATCGTTCCCTCCTTCCGGGCGTCAGACAAAGAACACCTTCCTGATGTCGTTCACGAGGACCACCGCCATCAGGCCGAGCAGCAGGACGATGCCGACGATCATGACGATGCCCTCCACTTTCTTGTTCAGCGGCTTCCCGCGGATGGCCTCGATCACCAGGAGCAGGAGCTTCCCGCCGTCGAGCCCCGGGACGGGCAGCAGGTTCAGCACGCCCAGGTTCGCGGAAATGATGATGGCGAAATTGATCATATTGACCAGGATCCAGAACGCGGTGACGAAAATGCTCTCGCCCTCCGTGTCCTTCTGGACCTCGCTGACGATCGTGTTCACCTGCCCCGCGATCCCGACGGGCCCGGACAGGTCGTTGATGGACGCGCGCCCGGTGACCATGAGCCCAAGCGACTTGAACACCGCGCTGACGCCATAACCGAATTCATAGGCGCCGTACTGCAGGATCTGCGGGAACGACATATTGGAAAGCCGCGCCGCGGAACCGATCCCGATCAGCCAGCTGCCGTATTCCTCGTCATATTCCGGGGTGAGCTGCGTCGTATGGCGCACCCCGTCCCGTTCGTAGGTGACGTCCAGCACTTCCCCCTGGTGGAGGCTGATGTACAGGCTGATCTCCTTGAACAGGTGGATGTTTTCATTGCCGAGCCGGACGATCCGGTCCCCGGCCTGCAGCCCCGCCCGCCCCGCGGGATAATCCGCGTACACGGTGCCGAGGTCGCTCGTCTGCGCGCCGATCATGGCCGTCAGCAGGACGCCCAACAGGAACGCGAGGATAAAATTGAACAGGGGGCCCGCAACCGTGACGGCGATCCGCTGCCAGACGGGCTTGTTCTTATAGGCGTGCGCGTCGTCCGAAACGGTCTCGTCCGCTTCGTCGTCGAAATAGGTCTCCGACCCGAGCAGCATGCAGTAGCCGCCGAACGGCAGCCATCTTAACGAAAACCGGGTCCCCTTGCTGGTCCAGCTGTGCAGCAGCGGCCCCATGCCGATGGAGAACTCCACGACGCCGATGCCGTTCCGCTTCGCGACCAGGAAATGACCGAGCTCGTGGATAAAGATCAGGAGCCCGATCACAAGGATAAACAGAATGACACTCAATACGATATTCATTTCGCGATGCCCGCTCCTTCCAGGTATTCGCAGGCGGCCCGTTCGGCATCCAGGATCTCGGAGAGGTCCCCGGCCGCGGTGTACGGGACGGCCGCCATGGCCATCCGGATGGATTCCGTAATCCGGGCCCAGGGGAGCTTCCGCTCAAGGAATTTCCGGACGGCCCACTCATTGGCCGCGTTGAAGACCGTGGGCGCGTTCCCGCCCTTTTGCCCGGCTTCGTAAGCCATCGGGAGCGCTTCAAAAACGGCCGTATCCGGCTTCTCGAACGTCAGGGCGGAGATCATCCCGAAATCCAGCGCGGGGCCGCTTAAGGCCGGCCTGAGGCCGTGATAAAGGGCATACTGGATGGGGATCCGCATGTCCGGCGTGCCGAGCTGCGCCTTCACCGCGCCGTCTTCGAACTCCACCATGGAATGGATGACGGACTGCGGCTGGACGACGACTTCGATCTTCTCATAGGGGCAGCCGAACAGCCAGTGGGCCTCCATGACTTCCAGGCCTTTGTTGACCAGTGTCGAGGAGTCCACCGTGATCTTGGCGCCCATGGTCCAGTTCGGATGCTTCAGCGCGTCCTCCGGCCCGACCCGGGCAAGCATCTCCTTCGTATAGCCCCGGAATGGCCCGCCGGACGCCGTGAGGAGGATCCGCCGGACCGCGTTCCCTTCTTCGCCGTGCAGGCACTGGAAAATGGCGGAATGCTCCGAATCCACGGGGAGCAGACAAACCCCCTTCTCCTTCGCGAGGGGCATGATGAGGTGGCCGGCGGTCACCAGGGTCTCCTTATTCGCGATCGCGATGTCCTTCCCGGCACGGATGGCGTCCATCACGGGGCGGATCCCGATCATCCCGACCACCGCGCCGACGACCAGGCCGCTCCCCGGCTCCGACGCGCATTCCACCAGGCCCTCCATGCCGGAAAGCACCCGGACCGGGAGGTCCGCGACGCGCATCTTCAGGTCCTTCGCCGCATTTTCCTCATAAACACACACCAGATCCGGGCGGAATGCCCGAATCTGGTCTTCCAGAAGGTCAATGTTTTTCAGCGCTGCAAGGGAACGGACGCCGATATCCCCGTGTTCGCGGATCACCGCGAGGGTCTGCGTCCCGATGGATCCGGTGGATCCGAGAATCGATATTTTTCTCATTTCAAAACAAAGCTCTGCGCCCCCAGGAAAACGACCGGCGCCACGAAAATGACGGAATCAAAGCGGTCCAGGATGCCGCCGTGCCCGGGGATCAGGTGGGAATAATCCTTGACGCCCCTGTTCCGCTTGAACGCGGAGAAGGCCAGGTCCCCGACCATGGAGATCAGGGCGGCGGGGATGCACAGCATCACGCACCCGAGCACCGGGTTCTCGACGCCTTCGAAATACTTCGACAGCGCCGCGCCGTAAACGGCCGCAAGGCCGATGACGCCCAGGATGCCGCCGACGGCGCCCTCGATCGTCTTCTTCGGGCTGATGTTCGACATGCGGTGTTTCCCGAACGCCATGCCGAACAGGTAGGCGCAGATGTCGCATCCCGAAGACGCGATAAATGTAAGGCCGATCAGCAGGTTCCCGTCGTTCAGCATCCGCACGCGGTAGAGATACGAGAGCGGGATCAGGACCAGCACAAAACCGGTCGCCGCGGCCATGGCCTTGACGGCGTCCGTTTCATTGAAATGGAACACGTAGCCCACCATGACGACCATGATGCAGATGATCCCGACCGTCATCAGGATCTCCGTGCGGCCGAGCGCAAGAAACAGCAGGTAAACCGCGGCCGCGGCGTACCCGATGATCCCGATGGGCGCCTTATGGATGCCGAAAAGCCGGTAAAACTCGAACATCCCGATATACCCGACAATGGCCGCGAACGCGAACATCACATACCCGCCGAACCAGGTGCATGCGAACGCGATGGCCGTCAGAACGGCACCCGCAACCGTGCGGGTGATGAAATTCTGGATCCTTGATTCTTTTTTCGGCTTATCCGTAGCTTTTTTCATCTCTGTACCCGGAGGCGTCCCCGTAAGACGCCCCGTACATATCCGGACGGACGCGTGCGGCCTTCGCCTCCTGCGGAAGCATCGCCCGCGCCTCCCCGTTGTCTCCTACTTCCGGATCACGCCGCCGTAACGGCGCTCCCGCCCGTTATAATCCTCGATCGCCCTGACGAGCTCGCCTTTATTGAAATCCGGCCACAGGAGGTCCGTGACGTAGAATTCCGTATACGCGCACTGCCACAGCAGGTAATTCGAGAGACGCATCTCCCCGCCCGTCCGGATCAGCAGGTCCGGATCCGGGATCCCGGCCGTGTCCAGCGCATCCGAGACGGTCTTCTCCGTGACGTCCTCCGGGGACAGCTTCCCGTCCCGGACATCCGCGGCGATCTTCGCGGCCGCCCTGCGGATCTCGTCCCGCGCGCCGTAGTTCAGCGCGATCACGAACGTCATGCGCGTATTGTCCGCGGTCTCCCGCTCCAGGCGGTTCACGCCTTCGATAAGGTCCCGGTCAAACCGGTTCCGGTCCCCGATCATCACGACGCGCACATTGTTCTCTTTCGCAATGTTCAGCAGGCGCTTCACGTAAAAACGGAAAAGCGTCATCAGCGCGGAAACCTCGTCCGAGTCCCGCTTCCAGTTCTCTGTGGAAAACCCATAAACCGTCAGGTAGCGGATCCCAAGGTCCGCCGCGTCCCGGACGGTCTGTTCCACGGTTTTGCACCCTTCCGAGTGGCCCACGGAACGGGGAAGGCCGCGCTTTTTTGCCCAGCGGCCGTTCCCGTCCAGAATGATGGCCACATGCGCGGGTACACGGGAAACCTGTTCCGTCATACCGTCATAATCTCTTTCGTCTTGCGTTCCAGCGCCGCGTCGATATCCGCGACGTATTTGTCCGTGAGCTTCTGTACACGGGATTCGCCGTCCTTCCGGTCGTCTTCCGTGATCTCGGAGGCCTTCTCCAGCTTCTTAATGCCTTCCACCGCGTCCCTGCGGATGTTGCGGACGGCCACCTTCGCGTTCTCGGCCTTCTTCTTGATGTCTTTCACGAGTTCCTGCCTGCGTTCGCCGGTCAGTTCCGGGAAGACCAGCCGGATGGACTGGCCGTCATCCTGCGGGTTGATGCCGATATCCGAAGCGTAGATCGCCTTGTTGATCTCTTTGATCAGGGTCCGCTCCCAGGGCTGGATCAGGATGATCCGGGCTTCCGGGACGGAAATGTTCGCCACCTGCTGGATATGGGTCTGCACGCCGTAATAACTCACGGTGATGCGGTCCAGCAGCCTGGGGTTCGCGCGGCCCGCGCGGACCAGGGAGAATTCGTTCTCCAGCGCCGCAAGGGTCTTGCCCATCTTCTCTTCTGCGTTCTGAATCGTCTGTTCCATGTCTGATCCTCCTTTATCGTCTGTCTGAAAAATAAACCTGCTTCATCCGGGGCGTTCCCGCAAAAATGCGCTCAGTCCGCGGTGACGACCGTGCCGTTGATGATCCCCTTCAGGGCGTCCGAGATGCTGCCCGGTACCCGGAGGTCGAACACGGAGAACGGCATGCGGTTCTCTTCGCACATCACGGAGGCGGTCCTGTCGATCACGCCCAGCCGTTTCGAGACCACTTCGTGGATCGAAACGGTATCGTATTTCTTCGCGTCCGGGTTTATGGCCGGATCGCTGTCATACACGCCGTCGATATTCTTCGCGAGCAGGATCTCGTCCGCGTCCAGTTCCAGGGCACGGAGCACGATCCCGGTATCCGTCGAAAAGTACGGGTGGCCGGTGCCGCCGGCGAAGAACAGCACTTTCCCGTCCGACAGGGCGCGCACCGCGCCGTCCTTCGAGAACAGCTTCGTCATGGAGCCGCAGATAAACGGCGTGAAGATCTCCGTCGACATGCCTTCGCTGCGGAACACCTCCGAAACGTACAGGCAGTTCATGACGGTCGCGAGCATCCCGATGGAATCCGACTTCGTCCGGTCGATCTCGGTGCCCGTCCGCCCCCTCCAGATATTGCCGCCCCCGATGACGATGCACACCTGCACGCCTTCTTCGACGGCGGTTTTCACCTGCCGCGCCACATTTTTCACGATCTCCAGGTCATAGCCGCCCTTCGCCTTATCCGCGAGGGCCTCCCCGGAGAGTTTCAGCATCACTCTTCTGCGTTTCTCCATACTTCAAAAACTCCTGTCATCCGGAAAACAATACGTACGCGGGCGCCTGCCCGCGGATGCCCGTATCCCTGCCGTGTCCGTCCTGTCACAGCTCGGCTGTACGGCGGTTCCACGGGGGAAAAGGCGCATGCCGTGTATGCCCGGGGCGATG
The DNA here is from genome assembly GCA_017959345.1 of Lachnospiraceae bacterium. GTDB lineage: Bacteria > Bacillota > Clostridia > Lachnospirales > Lachnospiraceae > UBA1267. The sequence goes on from JAGDAW010000192.1 coordinate 11,115, forward strand.
GCGCACGCAGAATCCTGCCGTATGCGTCACCGCCGGGGGCAGATATCTTTTATCCCTAAAATTGTATTATAATAGATGAATGGTATTCCGTCAACCGTGTTTCTGTGAACAATGGATGTCCGTGAACGGTCCGCAGGACCGGGCATACGGGAATGCTGTGCACACGGCTGCTGACGTTGTGTTTGCTTACAACACCGAACAGTTTCGAAAACATGTCAGAGAAAAACTTCCCGATTGAGTGGAAGATCCGGATCAGCCATCCGAAGAAGCCTGAATGG